>JAGREJ010000227.1 GCA_020446595.1 Novosphingobium sp.
GCGGTCGTTCCGGGAGACGATCTCGACGAGGCGCACCACCGGATTTTGCTTACCAACTGCTTCGCGCAGGGCGCGGCGCTGATGCAGGGTCGGGGGAGCGACGATCCGGCGCGCAGCTATCCCGGCGACCGGCCATCAGCGACCATCCTCATCGACGAACTTTCGCCCGCCAGTTTCGGCGCGCTCATCGCGTTTCACGAGCATCGCACGTTCGCCAATGCGGTGCTGCTGGGGATTAATCCGTTCGACCAGTTCGGCGTCGAGCTGGGCAAACAGATCGCGGGACAGATCGAGGCGGGCGGAACTGTGTTCGACCCATCGACAGAGGCACTGATGCGCGCGTCGGGGATTGCATGAAACAGGTATTTGCAAATTAGTCGCATTTGGAGCATCGCAGATCATGAAGAGAATCCAGTTCGACTCTTCCGGGGGAATTTTGAAATGAGTTTTGAGCCTGTTCGCAACCTTGGTGTTGTGGCAATTGCGCTCGCCAGCAGCGCCCTGTCTGCACCTGCGCTGGCGCAGGATGCCGCGGTGGATGCACGGATCCAGGCGCTTGAGGATCGGATCGATACACTTGAGGCGCAGAACCGCCGACTGATCGAGCTTCTCGAAGGACGCGGCGCGACCTCACAGACCGGCGCGCCTTCGTCCGCCGCGACCGACCTTCCGCCGCCCGAGCCGACCGCCACCATGGCCGATACCGGCAGCAATATTGCCGATGCCCGGCCCGCGAGCCCGGTCAGTGCGGGCGACAGGGAGCGCCCCGGTTCCGCTTCATTTGTCGGGCTCGATTCCGACTACAGCTTCCGGATGCTCGATGTCGCCGAGAACGTCGATACCAAGCCACTCATCCAGTTGCGCACCAAGCAGGCGGGCGGCCTGACCGACCGGATCACGCTTTCGGGCGGGATCACGGTGATTGCCGATTACCAGATCAGCGATACGCCCGCGAAATTCGGTTACCTGACGCGTCATCCGACTTCGGGCAATCAGGTCGGCAAGCACGTTTCCGAAGCGGTGATCCACAGCGCCGCGCTGGCGGCGACCGCGCGTCTGACCGACGATTTCACCGGCTTCTTAGAGCTTCTCTACGATCCTGAGCAGAGCTTCGGGACCGGCACGCTGACCGACATCAATCGCAACCAGATCCAGCTCCGCCGGGGCTGGGTGATGTGGGGCAATCTCGACAAGCGGCCGGTGTATGCCCTGATCGGCAAGATGGACATTCCCTTCGGCTTCAACGACACGGTCAGCCCGTTCACGCCATCGACGAATTACCACGCCTTTGCCGGCCTCGCCTTCGGCGCACAGCTTGGCTACTATTCCAACGGTGTCCATTTGCGCGCCATGGCGGTGCAGGGCGGGGCGCAGTTCCGCTCGGCCAATACCACGGTCAGCGGGACCAATGTTCCCTCGAAGCTGAACAATTTCGCGCTGGATGCGAATTATACGCTGGCTCTGGGTTCGGGTGGATCGGTGATGGTGGGCGGCAGTTATCAGCATGGCACCGCCTATTGCCAGGACTACCCGGTGGCTCACTTCAACAAGTGCCCCTCCAACGTGCCCGCAGTTGCCGCCTATGCGCGGGTTCGCCTCGGCGGTTTCACTCTGCTCGGCAATTACGCGCAGACCACCAAGGTCTGGCAAGGCACCGAGGTTCCCGCAATCGATCCGCGCATCGGCTCGGTCGTAACTCCGCCACAGCAGATCTGGACCATTTCGCCCAATCCGCTGTCGATTTACAAGGCAGTCAAGCCCAAGGCCTTCACCGTCGGCGGGCGCTATGAATTCGGCAGGCGCATCGATTCCCCGCAGGCGCGTGCGAACGCGGTGAGCCTTGAATTCTCGCGCTTCATTGCCGGGGCCAACGATTCGCCGTGGGAGGGCCAGTCGCAGACCGTGCTGGGCCTGTCGCATTTCCTTTCGCCGAGCATCAACCTGTTTGGCGAGCTGATCTATGTCGACGGGTTCGTGCCGCTCAACTTCCTGTCAGGCGGCAATTTCGCCAATGGCTCGTCCTGGTCCGATCAGGGCGTGGACAACGAACTGGCGGTGATCGGCATTCAGGCGGCGTTCTGAGGCTGGCGTCTCCGGCCTCGGGCCGATTCGGATTGGCAATTTGACCTGCGGCGGCCATATCGCGACCGCAGCAGGAGCAAGTGATGCCGGAATACGACTACGACCTATTCACCATCGGCGCGGGATCGGGCGGGGTGCGCGCAAGCCGCGTCGCCGCGGCGCATGGCGCGAAAGTCGCGGTAGCCGAGGAGTATCGGGTCGGCGGCACCTGCGTGATCCGCNNATCCGCGGCTGCGTGCCCAAGAAGATGCTCGTCTACGGCGCCCATTTCGCCGAGGATCTTGAGGATGCCCGACAATTCGGCTGGCACATCGATGGCGCGACGTTCGACTGGGTTTCCCTGCGCGACACGGTGCTCGCGGATGTCGATCGCCTCAACGGCCTCTACACGAACACGCTCGAGAGCCATGGGGTCGAGATCTTCCATGAGCGCGCGACGCTGACGGGGCCGCACGAAATTCGCCTGTCGAGCGGGCGCACCGTCACGGCGGAGCGGATATTGATTGCCACGGGCGCGCGTCCGCATGTCCCGCAATTCGACGGCTGCGAACACGGCATCACCTCGAACGAGGCGTTTCATCTCGATGCCCTGCCCGAGCGGGTGTTGATCGCAGGGGCTGGCTACATCGCAAACGAATTTGCGGGCATTTTCCACCAGTTCGGCTGCGAGGTGACGATCATCAATCGTTCCGACCAGCTCTTGCGCAGCTACGATCATGCGCTACGCGACCGTTTGCTCCAGATCTCGGTCATGAAGGGGATCCGCTTCCAGTTCCATTCGACCTTCGAGAAGATCGAGAAGCAGGACAACGGCTCGCTGCTGGTCCATTCGACCGGCAACCGCCCCGCCGAATACGACTGCGTGATGTTTGCAACCGGGCGGGTGCCGAATATCGAAGGTTTGGGGCTGGATGCCGCCGGAGTCGAGGTCAACGAAAAGGGCGCGATCCGCGTTGACGATCATTCGCGGACCAGCGTCGAACACATCTACGCCGTGGGTGACGTGACCGACCGGGTCCAGCTTACGCCGGTTGCCATTCGCGAGGGGCAGGCCTTTGCCGACACCGTATTCGGCGGCAAACCCACAACGGTAAACTACGATTGCATCCCTTCTGCCGTGTTCAGCCACCCGCCGCTCGCGGGCGTGGGCATGACCGAGAGCGAGGCGCGCAACCGTCTCGGCTCGATCAAGGTCTACGAAAGCGATTTCAGGCCAATGAAGAACGTCGTCGCCGGGCGCAGCGAGCGCAGCCTCTACAAGATGATCTGCGACGCCGATTCAGGCCGGATCGTCGGCCTGCACATGATCGCGCCCGAAGCGCCAGAAGTGCTACAGGCCGCCGCCATCGCGGTGAAGGCGGGCCTCACAAAGGACCAGTTCGACGATACCATGGCGCTGCATCCGACCATGGCGGAAGAGCTTGTGCTGATGCGCTGACTGTCAGTCCTTTGCGCGATGCCACTCCGCCAGCCAGGTTAGCGCGACGCCCTCGATTGCAGCGACAAAGGCAAAAGGGCTGTCGATCATCGGAAAGTGACTGGTGCCGGGAATGGTGAAGGCCGTAACCTTGCCATCGTTCATAGCCGTGACGGTCGGGCCGGCGCTCGGGTCGGTGAGGTGGCTGTGCTCGGCATAGAGCGCGGCGGCGCGACAAGGCAAATCCTTGAGCGCGCCGGTCAGCTCGAATGCGAGGTCGATCACCTGATGGGTCTGTCCCGGATCGAACTTGCTCGTCCAGCCGCCTTCGACCTCGCGATAGGAGTTTCTGCCGATGTGGCGCAGGATGAACTCGTTGCCGATCTCGATCATCGGCGGCGGCGAGAGGCGGAACCGGGCTACTGCCTCGTCGAGATCCTCCCAGACCTTTGGCGCGCGGCGTGGGGGCGGAGGCGCGTTCGGATCGAGCGCGCGGAAATGCGGGATGGCATGGTCGCTCTCAAGTTCGGCATAGCGCAGTCCATCGACACCGATCACGCCGAGCCAGTCAGCGCCATGCACCTGCGCGGCGCGCACGACGCATTGCGCTCCCGCGCTGTGGCCGACGACGACAGGGGGCGCGCTCACCGAAAGCAGGCCAGAATGCGCCAGAACTCCCGCCACTTCGGCAGTCACAAGATCTTTCGAATAGGCATCGCGGCGGCCTGAATCGCCGCAGCCGGCCGGGTCCATCACGACAACGCGAAAGCGGTCGGCGAACAGCGGCGCGACGTGGTCATACCAGCGGGCATGGCCGCCGGAAGCGCCGAGAAACAGCAGGCCGGGCAGGGCAGGATCGCCCCACGACAGGTAGTGGATCGGGCAGCCCGCGACATCTACGGTTCGCGAAGCGCCGGGAGTGGCCAAGGCGCGGGTGAACCACTCGGGCGGTTGCGTTTCGGAATGCGTCATTACGGGTCTTCTTGCAGGCGAAATGCGCCGCCATGGGCGCATTTCAATGTTTGTTCCGGCTTTTTGTGCATTTGCGATATAATCTTGCCGCATTTGCACAGTGTAGTAGGCTCTTGCCCCCGCCTAGCCTATTGACGCTGGCCTTCCAACCTGCCTTAGGCATGTGCGAAACCGCGTTACAGTTTGAGGACACCGCCGCATGTCAGCCAATATCGCCGAGATGGAAAAGCGCCGCGCCGCCGCGAAACTGGGGGGCGGCGAGAAACGCATCGAGGCGCAGCATTCGAAGGGCAAGCTGACCGCTCGCGAACGGCTCGATATCCTTCTCGACGATGGCAGCTTCGAGGAAGTCGATACCTACGTCGAGCACCTGTGCACCGATTTCGGCATGGCCGAGCAGGAGAAGATCCCCGGCGACGGCGTGGTGGTCGGCTCGGGCACGATCAATGGTCGTCTGGTCTACGTCTACTCGCAGGACTTCACCGTGTTCGGCGGCGCCGTGTCCAAGACCCACGCCATGAAGATCTGCAAGATCATGGATATGGCGATGAAGGTCGGCGCGCCGGTGATCGGCCTCAA
>JAGREJ010000228.1 GCA_020446595.1 Novosphingobium sp.
GCGCCCTGATAGGGCTCGATGTAGCTCGGGTGGTTATGGCTCTCCATCTTGAAGATCGCCGCCTGACCGTCGCCGATGTCGATCACGCCAGCATTCTCGCCGGGGCCGCAGATCACCCAAGGCGCTTCGGTTGGCAGCTTTTTCAGATGGATACGGCTCGACTTGTAGGAGCAGTGCTCCGACCANNCGACCACATCACCGAGAAGATGCCCAGTTCGACGAGATTAGGCTCGCGTTCCAGGGCATGCAGCACGCGCTCGTATTCCTCGGGGGACAGGCCGTGCGCCTCGACGACTTCGGGAGTGATTTCGGCGGTCTGGGTGGTCATGCGCTGCCCTTAGCCTTGCCGGGCCGCCCGCGCCAGAGGCCGCTGCGCTTGACCGCGCCGATATGCACCGCCATTGCTGCGCAAATGGACCACGGTGCACCCGAAATCGCGGCGATGAGTTTCGAGGATGCCTTGCGCGCGCTTGAGGACGTCGTGCGCAAGCTCGAAGGCGGCGACGTTCCGCTCGACGATTCGATTTCGCTCTATGAGCGCGGGGAACAGCTTCGCAAGCATTGTCAGGCGAGGCTCGATGCCGCGCAGGCGCGAATCGACAAGATTGTCCAGAAGTCCGACGGGACAGTGGCCGGGACCGCACCGTTCGACACTCCGGACAGCTAGACATGGCTGTTACCCATGTAACAGACTCGCTGCTTGCAGATGCGCTTGAAGAAATTGCGACCGATGTCGATGCCCTGTTCGATGCACTGCTCCCCGTGCCGCAGGATGCCCGCGCCCGTCTGGTCGAGGCGATGCGTTATGCCGCAATCGGTGGCGGCAAGCGTATCCGCCCGCTGCTGCTGAGGGCCACCGCGCAGATGTATGGCGTGGATCGCGACGTGGCATTGCGCGCCGGAGTCGCGGTGGAGGCGATCCATGTCTATTCGCTGATCCACGACGACCTGCCATGCATGGACGACGATGCGCTGCGCCATGGCAAACCGACTCTGCATCTCGCTTTCGACGAGGCAACGGCGGTGCTCGCGGGCGATGCCCTGCATGCCTTCGCCTTCGAGGTGCTGTCCGATCCGGCGGTGAGGGCCGATCCGTTCGTGCGTGTCGAACTGTTGCGGGCGCTTGGCGAGGCGAGCGGCCTGCGTGGGATGGCGGGCGGGCAGATGATGGATCTTGTGGCCGAGACCAGCCATTTTGACCTGCCGACCATCACACGGCTCCAGCAGCTCAAGACCGGCGCCTTGCTTGCCGCTTCGGTGGAGATGGGCGCGATCCTGGGTCATGTTGCGGCGGAGGGGCGGACGCACCTGCGCGGCTATGCGCGCGATATCGGCCTTGCCTTCCAGATCGCCGACGACCTTATCGATCGCGAAGGCGACGCAGCCGTGGCCGGCAAGGCCGTGGGCAAGGACGAGGCCGCGGGCAAGCAGACCTTCCTTACCCTGCTAGGGCCGGATCGCGCGCGCGAGCAGGCGCGCATGCTGGTCGACCAGGCGGTGAGCCACCTTGCCGATCATGGTCGCGAGGCCGATCTCCTGCGCGCGATCGCGCGCTATATCATTGAAAGGGACCATTGATGACGCAATCGACCGGCGAACGCGTCGGCATCTACCCCGGCACTTTCGATCCGATCACGCGGGGGCACTCCGACATTATCAGGCGCGGTTCCAAGCTCGTCGATCGGCTCATCATCGGTGTCACCACCAATCCCTCGAAGAACCCGATGTTCAGCCCCGAGGAACGGCTCGCCATGGTCGAGCGCGAGGCGAGAGACATGGGCCTCGACAATGTCGAGGTTGTCGGATTCAACGCCCTGCTCATCAAGTTTGCCCGGCACATGGGTGCGACCGTGCTGATCCGCGGCCTGCGCGCGGTCGCCGATTTCGAATACGAATACCAGATGGCGGGAATGAATCAGCAGCTCGATGGCACGGTCGAGACGGTGTTCCTGATGGCGGACGTCAGCCTCCAGCCGATCGCCAGCAAGCTGGTCAAGGAAATCGCGCTGTTCGGCGGCGAGATCGAGAATTTCGTGAGTGCAGCCGTCAGGGACGACGTGCTCGCGCGGGTCGAGAAACTTGGACGGCTCGGCGACCTGTGACCCTCTGTCGTTTCGGCTCGCCGCACGTTCATTGCAAGGCAAGTGCCCCGACGCTATCGCCCCGTCTGCGCGAGGCGCCTTGCGCGCATCGAATAGTCAAGCTGTGAGAGTTCAATGATTTTCCGCTCGATTCTGGCCGTCATTTCTGGCGTTTTGATTGCAAGTTCGCCAGTGGCCGCCAAGTCCAAGGAACCTGTCGCCGCCCCCGCGCCGGCGCTTCCGACCGTTGTCGATCCCGATCCCGCGCATGTGCCTGAGGACGTGCTGTGGCTCGACCTGTCGAACGGCGGTCGCGTGGCGATCCGGCTGATGCCGGCCTGGGCGCCGAACCATGTCGAGCGGATCAAGACGCTGACCGGGCAAGGATTCTACAACGGTGTGGTCTTTCACCGCGTCATCGAAGGTTTCATGGCGCAGACCGGCGATCCCACCGGCACGGGCGCGGGCGGTTCGCAGCTTCCCGACCTGAAGGCGGAATTCAATGCTATGCCGCATCTGCGCGGCACCGTTTCGGCGGCGCGCACCAGCGAACCGGACACGGCGAACAGCCAGTTCTTCATCGTGTTCTATCCGCGTTTCTCGCTCGACCGGAAGTATACCGTGTTTGGACGGGTGATCTCAGGCATGGATGTGGTCGACCGGATCGAGCGCGGTGAGCCGCCAGCCAATCCGACGCGCATCGTGCGGGCACACATGGGCGATCAGGGTGCAGCGCCGTTGCCCGCTCCCGCCGAGGAATCGATTTCGGTGGACGATCTCAACAACTCGCAGTCCGACTGAACTATCGGATCGGCATGAACGTCGATCTGTTCGATTTCGACCTGCCGCCAGAGCGGATCGCGCTGCGCCCGGTGCGCCCGCGCGACGCGGCGCGTCTCCTGGTCGTGGAGAACGGCGGTGCACTGAGCGATCGCCATGTGCGCGATCTGCCCGGACTGCTGCGCGCAGGCGACGTACTGGTCGTCAACGATACGCGGGTGATTCCGGCGCAGCTTGAAGGCAGACGCGGAGAGGCGCGCATTGGCGCAACCCTGCACAAACGCGTCGACCTGCGAAGTTGGGACGCTTTTGTGCGCAATGCCAAGCGGCTGAAGGAAGGCGACCGGATCGAATTCGCTGCGGGCGTTTCGGCCATTGCCGAAGCGCGCCACGCAGATGGAAGCTGGCGGCTGTGCTTCGAAGGCGAGGAGCCGGTCGAACTGCTGCTTGAGCGGGCGGGGCGCATGCCGCTCCCGCCCTATATCGCGGGCAAGCGTGACACGGACGAGGCTGACCGCACCGACTACCAGACGATGTTTGCCGAAAGGGAAGGCGCGGTGGCCGCGCCGACAGCGGCGCTGCATTTCACGCCGGAACTGACGGCCGCGCTCGACGCCGCTGGGATCGGTCGTGAGACGCTCACGCTTCATGTCGGGGCCGGCACTTTCCTTCCGGTCAAGGCGCGGGACACCGCCCAGCACGCCATGCACTCCGAATGGGGGCGGATCGACGCGGCGACGGCAGGCCGTCTGAACGCCGCGCGCGCGGCGGGTGGACGACTGATCGCGGTCGGCACCACCAGCCTGCGCCTGCTTGAAAGCGCGGCGGACGAACAGGGCCTCATCCAGCCGTTCGAAGGCGACACCGCGATTTTCATCACACCGGGCTATCGCTTCCGTGCCGTCGATGGCCTGATGACAAATTTCCACCTGCCGCGCTCGACACTGTTCATGCTTGTCTCTGCGCTGATGGGGCTGGACACGATGCAGTCCGCCTATGCTCACGCCATCGCCCACGAATATCGCTTCTACTCCTACGGCGATTCCTCATTGCTGCTCCCCCGGCAGGATTAGCCGGAAAAACAACGTCGCATCGCACCGCGCTTGCCGTTAGGGTCTGCCCATAAGATATCGCAATGGGAGAGCGAAACGATGCGCAACAGTGCGCTGCGACTGGTCTTGCTGGCCACTTCGATAATTGCCACACCGGTTCTCGGGCAGTCGGGCGCGGATCAGGCCAACGCCCCCGAACCGCTGGTTCGACAAGCGCCCAAGGATGCGCCCAATGTCATCGTCATTCTGCTCGACGACGTCGGTTTCGGAGCGTCGAGCGCGTTCGGCGGACCGGTCAACACGCCCGCTCTGCAGGCGCTTTCGCAGCAGGGCCTGCGCTATAACCGCTTTCACACGACCGGAATCTGTTCGCCGACGCGCTCCTCCCTGCTGACCGGGCGCAATCCGCACAACACCGGCATTGGCGCGGTGATGAACACGCCCGATACGCGGCCGGGCTACAACGGCTTTCATCAGAAGGACACGGCAACGGTCGCCACGATCCTGCAGAAGAACGGATACAGCACGGCAGCCTTCGGCAAGTGGCATCAGGTGCCCGACTGGGAAGCGTCGCCGATAGGGCCGTTTGACCGCTGGCCGACCGGAGAGGGTTTTGACCACTTCTTCGGCTTTATCGGCGGCGAGACCAGCCAGTACGAGCCGACTCTGATAGAGGGCACGACCCCGGTCATGCGCAGGAAGGGTGAGAGCTACCACTTCACCGAGGACATGGCCGACAGGGCCGTCAAATGGATGAACATGCAGCAATCGCTGGCGCCGGACAGACCCTATTTCCTCTACTTCTCGACCGGTGGCGCCCATGCGCCGCTCCACGTCCGCAAGGAATGGAGCGACAGATACAAGGGCAAGTTCGATCAGGGCTGGGACAGGATGCGCGAGGAGATCTTCGCGCGCCAGAAGAAAGCGGGCCTCATCGCCAAGGGCGCGAAGCTGACGCCGCGCGAAGCGATCATTCCGGCCTGGGATTCGCTGACTGGCGAGCAAAAGCGTTTCGCATCGCGGACTATGGAAGTTTACGCCGGATTCCTCGAACATACCGACGTTCAGGTCGGCAAGCTGTTCGACGCGGTGAAGGCCTCGGGCGAGGCCGACAACACGCTCATCTTCTACGTTTTCGGCGATAACGGCGGCAGCGCCGAGGGTGGATTGCTGGGATCGGTCAACTACTTTGCCGAGAACCATGGCAAGCCGGAGACCGACGAATATCGGTCCGGCCATATCGAAGAACTGGGAAGCGAAGAGAGCTACACGCATTACAATGTCGGCTGGGCCTGGGCGACAAACAGTCCATTCCGCTGGACCAAGGCGGTGCCATCCCACTTGGGCGCCACGCGCAACGCCATGGTGGTAAGCTGGCCGGGTCATGTAGCGGGCGCGGGTTCGATCCGCTCACAATTCGGCCACGTCAACGACATTGCACCGACCATCCTCGATGCGGCGGGAATCGCCCTTCCGGCAAGCGTGAACGGGATTGCGCAGAAGCCCTTTGACGGCTCGAGCATGCTGACGACGATCACGACGCCGAAAGCGCCGGAATATCATCCGACCCAGTATTTCGAGGTGTTCGGGCACCGCTCGATCTACCACGAGGGCTGGATGGCCTCGGCGTTCCACGAGCGTCTGCCGTGGAATATGAGGCTGCAATCCGAAAGGCCGTTCAGCGAAGACCATTGGGAGCTGTTCGATCTGTCGCGCGATCCGACACAGGCGGTCGATCTGTCGGCATCCCGACCGGAAAAGCTCAGGGAAATGATCGCGCTGTTCGAATCCGAGGCAGCGAAGAACCAGGTGCTGCCGCTCCAGAATTATTCCTATGCCGGGCAGGCGGGGCTGCCCAAACTCGCCAACGGCCGCACCAGCATCACATACAGGGAAGGCGCGGTCGGCATTCCCGAATCGTCGCTCC
>JAGREJ010000229.1 GCA_020446595.1 Novosphingobium sp.
GAAGCATTCGTGCGCGCCTGTCAGGAGCAGCTCGGCACGGTCGACGTGCTCGTCAACAATGCCGGGACGCCGCTCTACAAGACCATCGACGAATACAGCTTCGACGACCTGCGCAATCAGATCGGCATGTATTACGAAGGGCCGCTGCACCTCATCAACATGCTGGTGCCCGGCATGAAGGCCAAGGGCACGGGCGCGATCCTCAATCTGGGATCAAGCTCGGTAGTCAAGCTCCCCAAGCAACCCTATTCCGAGCATCTCGCCTATTTCGGCATCGATGCGCTCTATGCCTCGCTCAAGGCCGCCGACCATCGCATGAGCTTCGGCCTCGCCGCCGAGCTCTATGAGCACGGGATCGCGGTGAATATCGTTGCGCCAGTGCGCGCGGTGTGGACGCCGGGGCTGGAAAATCTCGGCCTCGAGTTCGGCCCGGACCATGAGGCCATCGAGAAGGAAGAGCACATCGCCGAAGCCGCGCTGGCACTGGTTTCGGCACCCCCGGAAGTTCGCACCGGCGTGCTCGCATGGTCCTACCAGTTCCTCGACGAAATCGGGCGCACGACCATGTCGCTCGACGGCAAGAGCGTGATCGAAGCGCGCGAGCCGGTAACTGCGGAGGCCTGACCATGGCGACGCTGGCCGCATCTTCGTCCCGGCTTGCCGAAGCCAGTGCCGCATTCGCAGGCCCGGTGCGCCTGTCGGAGCCCTATCCCGGTTCACCGCCGCTTTGGATCGAGCCCGATGGCGATATTCCCGACTTGCCGGGATGGATGGCCGACAACCACGAAGCCATCGAAGCAGCCCTGCTTTCGTTCGGGGCAATCGTCTGGCGCGGCTTTCCGGTTAGCGAAACCGATGATTTCATCGCGATGATGGATCACTTCGAGCCCTATGCGAAAGGCTATGCCGGGGGCACCTCGAACCGCAAGGCGATCAAGGGCCCGGCGATGGAAGCGACCCGCACACCGCCGCAGGTCTATATCCAGCTCCACCAGGAAATGTCTTATATGCCGGACAATCCGCGCGCTCTGGCCTTCTGGTGCAAGGTAGCTCCGGATAGTGGCGGCGAAACGGTGATCTGCGACGTGCGCGGTCTGCTTGAGGAAATTCCCGAAAAGACCCGCCACAAGTTTGAAAACTTCGGCGCGCGCTACGTCCGCAACCTGCGCTCGACTGACGTGGATGACTGGCGCGCCGATGCCGAGCTGCGCCACGCGACCTGGCAATACTGGTTCGACAGCGAAAGCCGCGAGGACGTGTCCGCGAAGCTCACCGAGCGCGGCACGCATTTCACCTGGAACGAGGACGGCAGCCTCACATTCTGGAACAGCGAGCCCGCCGTGACGACGCATCCGCTCACGGGCGACAAGCTGTATTTCAACCAGCTGAACTCACAGATCCAGAACCGGTGGACCATCGGCAAGGAGCGCGCCGACCTGTTCGACCGGCTTTACGGCGACCATACGGGACGGCCCTATGCCGTTTCCTTCGACAACGGCGATCCCGTCACCGAGGAGGATTACCTCGCGGTGCGCGACCTCTTCGAAGCGCGCAAGATTGCGTTCCCCTGGCAAGCCGGCGACGTGATGCTGCTCGACAACAGGCTGACCGCACATGGCCGTCACGCTTTCGCTGGCGAACGCGACGTGCAGGTGATGCTGTTCGACTAACCGCCTGCGCCGTTCCTCGCGCAGGCCATCCCGGAGAATCCGAAAACCCATGCATCCCAGAATTTTTGCCGAGAAGACCCCTGACAAGCCCGTGCTCATCATGGAGGAGACGGGTGAAATCATCACCTTTGCGCAGCTTGAGGCGCGCGCCAATCGCGGCGCACATGCCCTGCGCGCGTTAGGGGTCGAAAACGGAGGAACCGTTTCGCTGGTCTGCGAGAACCGTGCGGAATACTTCGACATCGTCTGGGCAGCGCAGCGCGCCGGGATCATGCTGGTGGTGCTGTCATCGCGGCTCAAAGCCGACGAGGTTGCCTATATCGTCAACGACAGTGAATCGACGCACCTGCTGATCGGCGAGAGTCTTGCCGAAGTCGCGACCGATCTTGCCGCCGATCCCTCGCTGACGCCGGGCCTGAAGACAACACTCGCGGTCGGCTCGATTCCGGGCCTCGACAGCTGGCAGGATCTGGTGGCGCAG
Organism: Novosphingobium sp.; assembly: GCA_020446595.1. Lineage (GTDB taxonomy): Bacteria > Pseudomonadota > Alphaproteobacteria > Sphingomonadales > Sphingomonadaceae > Novosphingobium. The sequence continues at coordinate 2,152 of JAGREJ010000229.1, forward strand.
CAACCCGAAACACCCATCGCCGACGAACAACTCGGCTCGCGCATGGGCTATAGCTCGGGCACGACCGGACGCCCCAAAGGCGTACGCATCCCCTCGCCCGGCGGTTCTCCGGTGCAGGACAATCCCGGCGTGCTGATGTTCCAGGCGTTCTATGGAATCGATGAGAACGTCACCTATCTCTCACCC
>JAGREJ010000230.1 GCA_020446595.1 Novosphingobium sp.
GGCGCATCTGGGTGAGATACCAGATCGCGTCGGAATAGTAGGGGTAGCCCGCGAACTTGTCGAAGAAGATGTTGAAGCCCGGTGCGTCGCGGGTATCGCCCGGCTCGAAGGTGAACTTGCCGGTCATCGAGGCGGCGATCACTTCGGTATCGGCACCGACATAGTTGGGCTGCGAGAGAATCTTGACCGCTTCCATACGGTTGGCCCCGTTGTCGGCGTCAAGCCACTGCTGCGCCTTGATGATCGCGCGCAGCAGGGCGGCTGTGGTCGCCGGGTACTTCTCGGCGAAGTCCTTGCGCAGGCCGAAGACCTTCTCCGGGTTGTCATCCCAGATCTGGTCGTCGGTGATGACCGGCACGCCGATCTTCTTGAACACGGCCGCCTGGTTCCACGGCTCGCCGACGCAGTAGCCCTCGATGGTGCCGGCCTCGAGCGTCGCGGGCATTTGCGGCGGCGGCGTGACCGAAAGCTTCACATCGGCATCGACGGTGCCGCCGACATCGCCGGGCGTGTAGTATCCGGGATTGAGGCCACCCGCCGCCAGCCAGTAGCGAAGTTCGTAATTGTGCGTACTGACCGGGAAGACCATGCCCATGTTGAAGGGCTTGCCCTGCTTCTCGAAGCTGGCAACCACCGGCTTGAGCACCGATGCGGAGATGGGATGCTTGGGCTTGCCGCCTTCCATCGGCAGGTCGGCCTTCACCATGTCCCAGACCTTGTTCGACAGCGTGATGGCGTTGCCGTTGAGGTCGAGGCTGAGCGGCGCGATCAGGTCTGCCTTGGTGCCGTAGCCGATGGTCGCGGCGATCGGCTGGCCGGCGAGCATGTGCGCGCCATCGAGCTGTCCGCCGATCACGCCGTCGAGTAGCACCTTCCAGTTCGCCTGGGGTTCGAGTTCGACGTTGAGGCCCTCTTCGGCGAAGAAGCCCTTCTCCTTGGCGATGGCGAGCGGCGCCATGTCGGTCAGCTTGATGAAGCCGAACTTGAGGTTCGGTTTCTCCACCGCGCCGCCGACGGCGGCGGCCTTGACGGTTTCACCCTTGGGTGCCTCGCTCTTGCCGCACCCGGCGAGCGCGGTGGCCATCAAAAGTGCGGCAATCGCCGCACGTCGACTTACCCTGAAATCCCGAGCCTTGGTCATCGTGTCTGAAACCCCGTTCCTGTGGCGCGACAACACGAAAAAGCCGCCTCGATTCGGTTCCTGGGAACCAGATCGGGCGGCTGCGTTGCCACTCAAATGTCATGTTTCGCAGGATGCTTTTCTCGCCGGCCAACTCTGGCCTGCTGCATCGCTGCTGGGTTACCAATTACGTGATTCGCGTCTCGAGTGCAAATGCAATTTTGCAATGCAAAACGATTCTGCGGTTGAAAAGTGGTCAGGGAAGGCTCCTCAAATAGCCCGCTATGTCGCCTGGATCGAACACGCGACGATCAAAAAACCTGTTATCTTCCATGGTGATAGCCCCCTGCTGAGTTCCTACTGCCGTCGGGCGGGACAGGCTGCCCTCGACCTTTGAATTGGCGCCAGGAAGAGGTTGCCCGGTCCCCGATAGTGCACTGCGGTAGACATCTGGTCGAAACACGGCGCCGGCTTTGGCTGCACCTTCCTCACTGAATTCCAACGCATCCCAGCGCACCATCTGCGAGTAGAGCCACTGCGCCTGACTAACCCACGGGAAGTTCGCCGCCTCACGATACTGGAACATGAAATCGGCGTAGTGGACCGGGTCCGCACCGGCCGCGAGAAGCAGGTGATCGGAAATGGCGTGGCGAATCAGTTTGGCGTCGCCATCGAGGTATTCGGGCCGGGCGAGGATCTCGGCGTTCGAGTCAAAATATTCAGGATCGATGAACCGCTCGCCCGCCTTGCGCATTGCCCGAATCAGAGCCTCGATTGTGTCGCGCCGTTCGTCCAGAACCGGCTCGCGCATCGCCAAAACCTTTTCGACCCCACGTCGCCAGATCTGCGCCGTGGCGATGACAATCTCGCCGGCGCCGCGTTCCACCGCGACGCTGTTCCAGGGCTCGCCGACGCAAATTGCATCGACATCGCCCGACTCGAGCGCGTCTGCACAAAACGGCGGCGGCACGGTTTCCATTTCGACGTCGCGATCAGGCACGATGCCGCAGGACGCCAGCCAGTATCGCAGCATGTAGTTGTGACTCGAATGGCGATGGACAACGCCGAAGCGCAGGGGTTTTCCCGCGAATTTCCGCTCGCGAGCGAGATGAGCCAGTTTCGCTCCCGCTTGGATCGGGTCAGCCAACTTTCCGGGTTCGCCGACCTTGCGCGCCAGTTCGGGGCGCATGGTCACGGCATTGCCGTTGAGCCCCAGCACGAAGGGCACGGAGAGCGGCTGCGCCGGCCTGCCGCGGCCCAGAGTCGTTGCGATGGCCAACGGCGCCACCAGATGGGCGACGTCGCTGTGGCCATAGAGGAGCCGGTCGAGCACGGTCGCCCAACTGACGTCGCGGACCATGCGCAGAGAGAGCCCCTCCTCCTCTGCAAAGCCGTGTTCGAGGGCGAGAATCGGCAGGCAGGCATCGACGAGGGGAAGAAAGCCGATAGTGAGTTCGCTGGTCATTTCTTACCCCCAATCAGTTCGTGCGCGGTCACGATTGCCTCGGCGATGTCGGCGATCCGCCGCCCCTGGTTCATCGCCGTCTTGCGCATCTCGGCATAGGCCTGCGGCTCGCCAAAACCTCTGCTGTCCATCAGGATGCGTTTTGCCCGGTCGATCGTTTCGCGTTCGGCAAGCTTGCCCTTGGCCTCGGCGAGATCGGACTGGAGTCGGGCAAAGGCATTGAATCGGCGCACCGCGAGATCGAGCAGCGGCCTGATGCGATTGGCGGCCAGGCCGTCGACGACGTAGGCCGAGACGCCTGCTTCGACCGATGCGGCGATCGATTCCTCGTCGCTCTGATCGACGAACATCGCGATCGGACGAGCCAGCGCACGGCTGACCGCGAAGTATTCCTCGAGTACGTCGCGCGACGGGTTGCCAAGATCCATCAGCACGATGTCCGGGCCTACTTCGGCGATGTGTGCGAGCAACTCCTGCCGCTCGCCAATCACGAAGATCTCGCAATCGTCGAGTTCGGACAGGCCTTCTTCGATGATCGAGGCCCGGGCGGAGCTTTCGTCGACGATGGCGATGCGCATACCGTATTGTGCACTGCACCATCACGATTGTGCAACGCAATATTTTTCCCGCACTCACATCGTTGTGCTTGCCAATCGAATTTCCGGCTCGGCCAAGAGTGTGCCCTGAACCTGCCACTCCTCCTACCGCGTCAAAGCGGACATCATTTCGACCTGGTCCAATCGCGACTTACCACGACTTTTCAGCCATTCCAGCGATACGAGTTTCGCTCCGGAAGCGGCTGGAGAACGTGATGTCGAAGAGCAATTGCCCGCCTTGTTCAGCCGACGACAGAAGGAAACGTTTTATATCCCGAACATAATTTTCATGTCTAACCAGAAAAATGTTGCCTGCCATTTTGGGCGATGCTACCGGTTGGGCTGCTTGCGAATTTCGGGAGGCGATTGTTGGAAGAAGACCTGTTCATTTCCGGCATCGGGGGACAAGGCATACAGCTTGTAGGCAAGGCGCTTGCACTGGCGGCTATCTCCGAAGGCCTCTACGTGATGCTCACCGGTGAATATGGCGGGCATATGCGCGGGGGCAGTTCGGTGGGGTCGGTTGTCTTTGGCAAGTCCCCGCTCAAATCCCTGCCCAACCTGCCGAGCGCCGCAGCCGTGATCGCCCTTTCCGACCAGTTCTTCGAGAATGTCGGCGGACGGCTACGCCCCGCATCGCTGGTCCTGGCCGAAGAAACAATCGCGGACAAACTGCCGCAGCTCGAAAATCCGAAACTGGTCACGGTCCCCGCCATCGCGCTCGCTACCGAGGCGGGAAGCCGCATGGCCGCAGGCATGGCCATGGCGGGCGCCTATGCGGCTTTGACCGGCGTTGTCACGGTCGACAGCGTTGTGGCCGCAATGAAAGAACTGGTTCCCGCTTATCGTCGGCAGCATGTCGAAACCAATGAGCGCGCGATCCGCGCCGGTGCGGCAGCTGTGCCGCCTCTGGCCTATCCGGTCAGCTTCGATGAAGCGGGTGCGGAACCTGTACAGGGGATCGTCGCATGAGGGAGGTCAGTCGCGGCACCCTGGTGATCGATGTCGAACGCTGCAAGGGGTGCGAGCTGTGCATTCCGGCGTGCCCGCCCGGCGTTCTGACCATGTCCGAACAGGGCAACAAGATGGGCTATCTCTATCCTGAACTGTCACCCGGCTGCACGGGATGCACCGCATGCCAGCAGGTCTGCCCCGACTTCGTTTTCGAAGTCTACAAATACAAGAAGGCTGTTCCGACCTCGATTGACAATCCGGAGACGACATAATGGCTCTCAAACTACTCGACGGCAGCGAAGCCATAGTCGAGGCGGCAATTCTCGCCGGTGCGCGCATGTATGCGGGCTATCCCATGTCTCCAGCCACCGAGCTGGTCGAGAATATGGCGCGCAAGATGCCCGAGAGCGGGGGCGTGTGCATCAATGCCGCTACCGAAATCGAAGGCATCAACATCGCCATGGGCGCAGCCGCGACCGGATTCCGTGCCGCGACCGGGTCATGCGGCCAGGGCCTGGCCCTGATGCAGGAAGCCATCGCCGAGGCCGCCCTGAACGAAACGCCGATTGTCATCTTCAACATGGCGCGTAACCAGCAGGACTATTTCCAGGCCACCCGCGGTGGAGGCTGGGGCGACTACCGCACGATCACGCTGTCGCCAAAGGACATCTATGAGGCGGTGGAGCACGCCCAGCTCGCGTTCCACCTTGCCGACAAATACCGTGTTCCGGTGATCTTCCTGGGCGACAACCTGCTTGCACGGACCCAGATGGGCGTAGAGGTCGAGAAAATCGATTTCGGTCCCCTGCCCGAGAAGGACTGGCAGCTCGATGGAACGTCTGGCGGAACCGGAAATTCGCGGCAAATCTGGACGTTCGGCGGCGGCAAGGCCAACAATCCAGGCCCCGGCCCGGATGGACACTGGCGCAGGATCGCCGAAAAGTTCGACATGATCGCCGGCTGCGAGGCGCGTCACGAAGAAGTGTTCATGGACGATGCCGAGGTTGCCGTGATCGCCTTCGGAACAGGCGGCCGGTTCGTCGAATATGTCGTGCGCGAGCTACGGCAGGAGGGCGTGAAAGTGGGCATGTTCCGTCCCATCACCCTCTGGCCCTTCCCCGGCGAGGCGCTGGAACAGGCAACCGAAGATTGCAGACAGGTTCTCGTGTTCGAATTGAACGCGGGCCAGATGATCGACGACGTCAGACTCAATGTCGCGGATCGCAAGAAGGTGTCAGCCATCGGCGGCGTCAGTTTCGACGAGTCCGGTCTGAACCTTGGCCCGCTCATGGATGCGCGCGTCATCAGGGAACGAATTCTCACCGCGATGGAGGGTGTTGCATAATGTCATTCGTAGAAACGACCAGGCCCCCCAGCGCCGAAGCCACGAAGATCGCCGATTTCAAACCCAGTTTGCTGCAAACCGAAGAACATCATCTGTGTCCGGGTTGCGGAGAGTCGGTGGCCATACGCCTTGTACTCGAAGTCATTGAGGAACTCGGTCTTGCACAGAAGAATGTCTGTGTGATCGGCCACGGCTGCTACGGCAGCTTCGTTCAGATCATGGACGTCGACTGCACGCTGTGCCTGCATGGCCGCGCCCCGGCAGTCTCCACGGGCATCAAGCGCATGCGGCCCGAAGTCGCGGTCTGGACCTTGCAGGGCGATGGCGACATGACCAGCGAAGGTCTGGCGGAAATCCTGCACGCAACCGCGCGCGGCGAAGACATCACCTGCATTCTTGTGAACAACGGCGTATTTGGCGATACCGGCGGCCAGATGACGGCCTCAACGGTGGTTGGCCAGCGCACCAAGAACACGCTGGATGGTCGCGATCCGGACTATCACGGATACCCCATCGTCATCGGAGACATGGTCGCATCGATGCAGGGCTCCGCCTATGTAGCGCGCGGCTCTGTGCACAATGCCGCCTCGATCGCCAAGACGAAGCGCCTCATCCGCACGGGATTTGAACGCCAGCTTGAGCGACAGGGCCTCAGCCTTGTCGAAATCCTGACCATGTGCCCGACCGGCTGGTTCGTGCCGACCGCGGACGGTGCCGACTACCTGATGGAATCGCTGGGCAAGACTTACCCCCTCGGTGTCATCAAGGATATTACCAAGCAGGCCGAGCCTGCCGACTGACCATGCTAAGGCTCTCCCACGCCTTTCTCGACCTTGCCTTGTCGTGCACGCCCAATGCGCTCGCCGCCACCATGGGCACGCAAGCGCTGACATTCCGGCAGATCGACCAAGCGACAAATGCGATGACGCGGGTCCTGGCATCGCTGGGAGTGACGCGTGGCAGCCGCGTCATGCTGCAGGCCGAAACCACGCTCGATCATCTGGCGTTCTTCATGGCCGTGCAGCGTCTGGGCGCGGCATTCATTCCGCTCTTGCCGACCTGGTCGCAGCAGGAGGTCGAAAGCAATGCCGCCTATATCAGACCGCATCTGGTGGTTTTCGATCCGGCCAGGGAGGAAAACGGGCGCGACCTTGAAAGGGGCGGAGTCACGGTCGCGACAATCGGCGGCGGCGATCGGACGACATTGTTCCCCAGCATCGATGCGCTGGTTGCAAAGGCATCGACGGACAAGGTGCCGCCGGTCAACGTCAGCGAAGACGATACGCACGCGATCTTCCTGACCAGCGGCAGCACCGGCCAGCCCAAGGGGGTGATGGTGTCGCACCGGGCAACGTGGCTGCGTTCCATCAATGGCGCGTCGCGATCGCCCTTTTGCGGCGGCGGCGGCGAACTGATGACCTTCCCGATGTATCATTGGGCGGGGTGGAACTATGTCCTCGAAAACTGGGCGCATCGCCGGGCGGTTCACTTCGTCGAACGCCTGGATGGGCAGCACATGGCCGAGGCCATAGACCGCTGGCGCCCTGAATATCTCTACTGCATCCCGGCGCTCTGGGAGCGGCTTCTGGACCCTGGGATAGACTTCGATACTTCCAGCATCCGGTTTGTCAGTTCGGGAACCTCAACGTTCGATCCGAAACTGATGGACCGAATCCGCGAACGATTCCCGCATGCGGGGCGCGGCATCTTCTACGGTTCGACGGAATTCGGCGGGGCCTTGACCATGCACGGTTCCGAAATCGATCGCCGGCCGGGCAGCGTTGGCCTGCCCTACCCCGGATGCGACGCCGATATCGTCGATGGCGAACTGCGCTTGCGATCGCTCACGATGATGGACGGATATTTCGAACTGCCCGACCAGACCGCCGAAGTTTTCGACGACGGCTGGTATCTGACTGGCGATCTTGCCGAACGGGACGCCGACGGCTTCTTCAGCATCACGGGTCGCCGCCGCGAAGTGATCCGTTCGGGTGGCGAAACAGTGGCGCCAGCCGAGGTGGAACTGGCGCTGAAAGGGTTTCCCGGCATGCTGGATGTGGCCGTGATCGGCGTGCCCGATCCGGTCTGGGGCGAGACGGTTTGCGCTGCGGTCGTCGTGGCTCCGGACTGCGATGCTCCGACCCTGGAAAGCCTGCGCGGCTACGTCGGAGACAATCTTGCGCCTTACAAGCACCCTCGCAGGATCGTGCAGCTGAGCGAATTGCCCAGGACCGCGGCCACCGGACAGATCATGCGATCGCGCATCAAGCAGGCGATCCTGGACCTCGGCTGACGAGCGTTCGGTTCAGACTCCACCGGCGCGGACGAACGCGCCCCCGCACTCTCATGGCGTATACCAGATCGGCGAAGTGTAGGCGCGATCCTGAATGACCATCGGCACCCCTTTGGGTATCTTCGTGCCGAAATATTTCGCGTCGTATGCGGTCCAGCGCGGCGTCGGGATTTCGATGACGCGCACGTAATAGAATGCCCTGAGTTCCGGATCGAAATCCGGGTCCGTCCAGACCCTGGCCAGCTGCACCTCGCCGATCGAGTTGGTGTAAGTGGCATTCGCAACATCGACCGTACTGCCCACCGACGGTGCCTTTCCCGTGCGCCGATCGACCTTTCGTCCATCGGAAAGGGCAACGTCGTAAATCTTGTTTCTGACCGTTCCGTCCTTGCCTAGCCAGCCCTTGATGATCTGGATCCGGTCGAGGTTTGCACCGTCAGGGTCCTTCGTCGCAAGAACCATGAAGCGCGGCGCTTCGCTCTTGGACCGTTTCATCAGGTCGCCGCCCATGGGAACACCCTT
>JAGREJ010000231.1:0-2588 GCA_020446595.1 Novosphingobium sp.
GTGTGGAATTGCTGCGCGGTGATCGATCCGATCAGTACAATGCGGCCCCGTTCGCTCTCGCGCAGGTCGGCGGCGATCATCCGTCTGGCGCCTTCGCGCGCGGTCAGAAACGCGCCCAGCAGATTCGTGTCCTGAACCTGCTTCAGGCCCGCGACGGGAATATCTGTCGAGCGACCGCCTACACCCGCCCCGGCGTTGCAGACCACGGTATCGACCGTGCCGAAATGATCCTCAGCTTCGTCGAATGCAGCGGATACGGATGCCTCGTCGGTGACATCGAGAGCCACTGCCAGTGCGATATGTCCCTCCGTTTCCAGCTCGGCAGCGATGGTTTCGACCCGGTCCAGCCGCCGCGCTCCCAGCACCACTTTGGCGCCGGCGCGGCTCATGGTTCGCGCGAACTCTTCTCCCAGACCTGACGACGCGCCTGTCACCAGTCCGACCCGGCCAGACAGATCCTGCATGCCCTTCCGGCCCCTAGGGCTGGAGTTCCTCGAGGCTGGCGGCAAACGGCGCCAGCGCCATATAGGTGTCGATGGTCCGCTCGAAATTGCGGATACGTATCTCCTGATAGTCGGCCAGGGTGATGCCCGGCTTGGCGCTCGCTTCCAGGCCCTCCTGCTGGGCATAGAGGTTGTCCGTGTCCTGATCGAGGATCACGCCGAAGCCGGGGTCCATCCCTTCTGCTTCGGCGAAGGACTGGTCGTCGCGAAGGATCTGCACCTCGGCCATCTCGAAATCTCCGTCCAGCGGCTTGGGGCGCATGAACATGACTTCGTAGATCGTCCGGCGATGATCGCGCGGATCGGGACGGAAGCGGTAGATCATCGGCAGTGAGATGCCGGGAAACAGGAACAGGTTGGGGAAGAAGGTGTAGCTGTAGGTATCGAGCAGCTCGGTGTCGGACACGTGGCTGAGATCGGTGTTGGTCGCCTGCTCGAACATCGCGCGGAACATGTCGGCCATCACCTGCCGGGCGCGCTGGCCTTCCTTCAACTCCGGCTTCTGCCCGCCCATCGCCGAGCTGTCGCCTAAGGTGAAATTCTCGATGATGTCGGCTTCGGTATACTTGTCGCGCAGCTTCGGGCTGACAACGCCAAGCGTCGAAATGAAGCGATCGACGTTCGGACCGAACGTGTCGTATTGCGAGTTGACGTCGCCATTGGCGGGCGCGACCTGCGGATGGGTGTCGCCGACGTGATAGGCCTCCATGAAGGCTTCCATCGTCAGCTTCCAGTTGGCCGGATAGCTCTTCTGGACGTGGAGATAGATGTAGCGGTCTTCCAGCTTCCACGCCTTGAGGTGCGCTAGCGCCGCCTCGCCAAGGTAATCCTCCAGCGATGGCGCGGAAGGGTCCATGTTGATCCAGACGAAGCCGCCGAGCCGCGCGACCCGCGCCTGTGGCAGGCACATCTTGCGCCCTTCCAGATGGGCAAAGTCCCACTTTTCCGGGATGTCCTTGAGCGAGCCATCGAGGTTCCACGACCAGCCGTGAAACGGGCACTTGAGGTCGTTCGAGAAGCCTTCGGTTCCGGAAGGTTTCAGCTTGGTGCCGCGATGCAGGCAGGAATTGTAATGCGCCCTGATCTCGCCATCCTGCGTGCGCGCGACGACGAAGCTGTAGGGTCCGATGTCGTAGACGTAATAGTCGCCTGCTTCGGGAATGTTATCCTCGCGGCAGGCCATTTGCCATGTCCGCGGCCACATCCGGGCCATTTCGCCCGCGGCGAATTCCGCACCGGTGTAGCGATCCCTCGAAATGTCCTCGCTGCCCATGTAGGTGTAGCTGACATCGCGCGCCCAGGCGGGTGCGGCATGCGCGTCGCGAGCGATGATTTCCTGCGTCGTCTCGTCGGGGTGACGTGCCTCGCCGGGTTTCAGCTTTCCGGTTTGCTGGTTCATTGCGTGGTCTCCAGCGCCGGGCTGCTCACCGGAGCGCCCAGCATGTTCTTGCACAGTTGCCCGTCCTTCATGACGAGGCGGATCGCTTCGGGGCCTTGCAGCACACGCGGATCGTCGAGCGGGTTGCCATCGACGACGATCAGGTCTGCCAGCTTGCCCTGTTCAAGCGTGCCGAGCGATCCGTCGGCCATCATCGCGAGGCCGCCATTGGCTGTGGCGCAGACCAGCGCCCCGGCAGGCGAATATCCATAAAGGTCGATGAAGGCCTCGATGTCGCGGCCCTGCGTGCCCTGCGGACTCCAGGCAAAGCCGTAATCGCCGCCGATCAAGTGACGCACCCCGCGTTTGCGCAGTTCGCTGTGGGTCTTCGCCGAATTTTCCAGCAGCTCGGGAATGTTCATGTATCCGGCCACTTCGGGCGAAAGGCCGAATGCCGTGGCCTCGCCCGCCATGATCTGGTGGAACAGGCCGACCGTGGGCACGACGAAGATGCGATCCTTCGCCTCTTCAAGCATGTCGAGCAGTTCCTCGTCGGCATATTCGACATGGAAAATCGCGTCGACACCGGCGCGCACGCAGTGCTTCGAGCCTTCGATCGAGCGCGTATGGGCATTGATCTTGCGGCCATAGGCATGGGCGGTCTTCACCGCCATGTCGACTTCCTCGAAGCTCATCGGCGTGGTGTG
>JAGREJ010000231.1:2610-6001 GCA_020446595.1 Novosphingobium sp.
GAGACATCGAGCTTGATGTTGTCCACGCCCTCGCGGCAGTGCAGTCGCACGGCGCGGCGCATTTCCTCCGGCCCGTCGACAATCGTCGAAGGGCCGATGCGCGGATTGTGCGCCTTGCCTTCGTCGCCCATGGCGCCGGTCACCGAGATTTCCATTCCGCCTGCGCGGATGCGCGGCCCCGGCAAGCGACCGGCATTGACTTCCTCGCGCACCGCGACGGCAAGCCCCAGCTTGGCCTCGGACGCGCCATAGGCGCTGGTGAAACCCGCCTCGATCAGCGCCCTTGCGCCACGCGCCGCCATGAAGGCCTGCATTTCGGCGGTGGGCGTTATCAGGTCTTCGGTGGCTGTCACATTCTCGAACGAGAGGTGTGCGTGGCCCTCGACCATTCCGGGCATCACGAATCCCCCGCCCGCGTCGATCACCGTATCGGCCTCACCGACATCGACCTGGCCGACGGCTGCAATGACATTACCCTCGATCAGCACCGCGCCTGCAACCGGCTTGCCTCCGGTTCCGTCGAATACCAGAGCGTTCGTGAAGAGAGTTCGCGCCATTCGTCGCTCCTCGACAGGGCTGAACTGTGCCCCCGATCCTGCGTCATCCATAGTCCCGGCCAGAACATAGCCGAATGACTGTCAGGGCAAAATTGCTTTTCCCTGCGAGCGCCTGGCAAGTCTGGCTTGCCTGCCGGGGCAAGCGAGCGGACTTTCCCGGCAAGCCGCTTTGCGCCTAAGACATTGCCGGTAATCCGGAGAGCAGGCTCATGAGCCATATCGTCGTGACACTGACACAGCAGGACGGGACCGTGGTGCGCATCGACGATGCGACGGCGGACGAATCGCTGATGGAAGCGGCGCGGCGCGCCGGTGTCGCCGGTATCGTCGCCGAATGCGGCGGCGTGTGCTCCTGCGCCACCTGCCACGTCTATGTCGCCGAGGACTGGATCGGCAAGGTTGGCGAGCCGGACGAAGTCGAGGACGAAATGCTCGACATGGTCGATCATATCCGCCGCCCGAACAGCCGCCTTTCGTGCCAGATCAGGCTGAGTGAAGCCGTGAACGGACTTCAGGCCGAAGTCGCGCCGGACCTGTAACAGGAGAGAGACCGACGATGGCCAGCGCCACGACACAGGAAGAGCAACTGATCGCCGAGGGAACCTTGCTCGATCCGGTCGTGCACAAGCACCCGCGCCAGTTCTATGCGGCCATGCGCAAGCTCGATCCGGTACATTACGACAAGTCGATCGACATGTATCTGATCTCGCGCTGGGAGGACATCCAGGAGATTCAGCGCGATCCCATCACCTACTCGGTCAACAAGGGCTATCACGAACAGCAGGCAAAGGGCTTTGCCGAGGAATTCCAGCAGATCCTGCGTGAAAAGGGCGGCGGCTATTTCCCCGACGCGATCATGTCCGATCCGCCCTATCACACGCGCGTGCGCAAGCTCATGGAGAACGCCTTCACCGCGCATCGGGTGAAGGAGCTTGAGCCGCGCATCGAGGCGGTGGTCAACGGCCTCATCGACGAGATCGAGGACCGTGGCGAGATGGACGCGGTGAAAGATTTCGCGCAGCCGCTCACCATACGGATCATCTGCGAGCAACTGGGGCTCGACTGGCATATCAAGGACCGGATCGCGCGCTGGTCGATCGCCGTCACGGCGCAGATTGGGCGCATGCAGGACCGGGCAGAGATGCTCGAACATGCCGAGCAGATTTGCGACCTGCAGCATTACATCATCGGCAAGATGCGCGAACGCCAGACCGATCCGCGCGAGGACATGATCTCCGACCTTGTCCATGCGAAGGAGGGCGATGGCGAAGGTTCGGTGCTTACCTTCGAGGAAGCCGTTTCGCTGGTTCGCGCGCTGCTGATCGCCGGCAACGAGACGACGGCGACGGCCTTGTCCAACCTCGTCTACATTCTCGCGACCCAGCCTGAAGTCCTCAAGAAACTTCAGGATTCGGTCGACGACGACAAGCTGATGAACCGCTTCGTTGAGGAGCTGTTGCGGATCGAGCCGCCGGTGAGGGCGCTGAGCCGCATGACTACGAAAGAGGTCGAACTGGGCGGCGCCTTGCTACCCGAAGGCGCGCATCTGCTGCTGATGTATGCGTCAGCCAACGACGAGCCGGAGGTGTTCCCCGAGCCGCGCCACTTCGACATGGAGCGCAAGAACATCATCAAGCATGTCAGTTTCGGCGGCGGCGTGCACAAATGCGTCGGTCTCGCGCTGGCGCGCATGGAGATCAAGGTCGCGGCGCGGCAGCTGGTGCGGCGCCTGAAGAACTTCCGGCTCGCCATTGCCGAGGATGACATTGCCTTCCTGCCCACTGTTGCAACACGGACCATGGAAAGCCTGCCCGTAACCTTCGAGAAGGTTGCCTGATATGGCGGGCGAACTGGAAGGCAAGGTAGCCATTGTCACCGGCGGGGCCAGCGGCATCGGCAAGGCCACGGTCGAGCTGTTCGTCGCCGAGGGCGCGAAGGTCGTCATTGCCGACATGAACCGGGAAGCGGGCGAAGCCCTGAGCGGCGAGATTGGCGAGGCCGCCCGTTTCTTCGCCGTCGATGTCTCGCAACGCGCAGAGGTCGAGGCACTGGTAGGTTTCGCGGTGGCCGAGTTCGGCAAGCTCGACGTCATGTTCAACAACGCCGGGATTTCCTGCGCGGCATTTCCCGATTTCCTCGACGACACGCTGGAAGACTTCGACAAGGTCGTGGCCGTCAACCTGCTGGGGCCGATGCTCGGCACGCAGATCGCCGCGCGACAGATGGTCAGGCAAGGCGGTGGCGGCGCGATCGTCAATACCGCATCGATTGCCGGCATTCTCGCAGGGCAAGCGATGATCTCCTACCGCGTCACCAAGGCGGCGCTGATCCACTTCAGCAAGTCGGTGGCGATCGAGCTTGCCCGTCACGACATTCGCGTGAACAGCATCGCGCCCGGCCATATCCAGACGGCGATGAGCGCGTTCGAGCAGGGCTCGGTGCCTGACAACGTGGCCGAACTGGCGAAGGAAATCGACGCGATCTATCTTTCAAACCAGCCGCTGAAGCGCAGGGGCCAGCCCGAGGATGTCGCGCAAGCGGCGCTGTTTCTTGCAAGCAATCGCTCGAAATTCGCCACCGGCATGGTGATGCCCATCGAAGGCGGCGTGACGACGGGCGATCCGGTCAACCACCTTGCCGACATTCTGGAAGCGCGCTCACGGATTCTCGGCGATTAGCCTGCTTCGCCCACCCAGTCGCGCCGCAGCGAACGAGCCGCAAACGCCATCAGCGCGCCCGCCAAAAGATAGAGGCTCAGCCCCCACAGGATCGCCATGCGCAGGCTTTCCTCGCCGTATCTCGGCGCGAGTGCATCGGAAAACGCACCAAGCGCA
>JAGREJ010000232.1 GCA_020446595.1 Novosphingobium sp.
TGGCCGCGGGCTCCGACAGGAGCGATCGTTTTGCGGACGCCTTTGCGGCTTTGGACGCGCGTTTAGGGGACACCCTCTCGTTTTCGGCAGACCTGCGTATGCAGCACTGCGGCAGTGAGACCTACTACACGCCTGTTCCGCCCGAAGGCGTGCTCTTTGCCGAAAGCACGCAGGATGTCGTTGATACCGTCAATATCGCTCGCCAGTTCAACCTGCCGATCATACCCTTTGGCGCGGGCACTTCGGTGGAAGGCCACACCAACGCCTTGCGTGGAGGGGTGAGCCTCGATCTGTCGCGCATGGACAAGATCGTTGCGGTCAACGCCGAGGACATGGACGTAACCGTGGAAGCGGGTGTCACGCGCGAGCAGCTGAATACGCATTTGCGCGATACGGGGTTGTTCTTTCCGGTCGATCCCGGAGCGAACGCCACCATTGGCGGCATGGCGGCGACACGCGCGTCCGGAACCAACGCGGTGCGTTACGGCACGATGCGCGAAAATGTCGTCAACCTCACCGTCGTAACCGCTGCCGGAAACGTGATACGCACAGCCCGCCGCTCGCGTAAATCGGCGGCGGGTTATGATCTTACGAGGCTTTTTGTCGGGTCCGAAGGCACGCTGGGCGTCATCACCGAAGTGACGGTCAGACTCTATGGGATACCCGAGCAAATCGCATCCGGAACGGCGGCATTTCCAACAATTGCCGATGCCGTCAGTGCTGTCGTTACGACAATGCAAATGGGCGTGCCCGTTGCCCGTATCGAGTTGCTGGACTCCTACTCGATCAAGGCCTTCAATTCGCATTCCGGCTTGAATTTGCCCGAGGCTGCCACTCTCTTCATGGAATTGCATGGCACGCAATCTGGCGTGGAAGATCAAACCGCACAGATCACGGAAATACTCTCCGATGCTGGCGCGAGCGCGATTTCGTTCGGCACATCCCAGCAGGACCGCAACGAGCTGTGGAGGGCGCGGCACCAGATGCATTACGCCCTGCTGGCCCAGCGTCCGGGTGCGAAGGCCTGGGGGACCGATGTATGCGTGCCAATCGCCGCCCTGCCGCAATGTATCGCGGATGTTGAAGGCGATCTGATCGATGCGCCATTTCCCATTTCACTGCTCGGCCATGTCGGGGATGGAAACTTCCATCTTGGCCTGCTCATCGACCCGACGGACAGCAGCGAAATGGCCTTTGCGGGCATGTTGAATGAGAAAGTGGTGGCTTCGGCCCTGGCACTGGACGGAACGTCGACGGGCGAACATGGCGTGGGACATGGCAAGGCCAAATTCCTGCGCGCCGAGCATGGCGGTGCGCTTGACACCATGTGGGAAATCAAACAGGCCCTGGACCCTCAAGGCATTCTGAATCCCGGCAAGATTTTCTGTGATCCGGAATTCGGCGCGTAGAAGGGGACGGTCGATCGTAACGGACGCGACCAAATCAATTGATACATTGGGACAAGGTCGGAAACTCAACCGTACTGCCCCCAATGCGTCGGGACGGAAGCCGAGCCGCAAGACCAAGGCTGTCCAGGAGCGTATCCTCGATGAGGCGGCCCGGATATTCGCCCGCAAGGGATATCAGCTCGCCAAACTTACCGATATTGCCGACGCCGTAGGGCTGCACGTCACTGCACTGCGTTATCATTTCCTCACCAAGGACGACTTGGTGGAGGACATGATGAACAGCCTCGTGATCCATGTTCACGATCACCTGCAGGCAAGCGTGGCGCACTTCGATGCCGATGCTTCCGCGCGCAGCAAGATCGAGGCGGCGGCCGAAGCCTATATGATCGCTACGGCCAAGAAGCGCGAACATATGGAGGCACACGCCAATGTGCTGAACCAGGTTCCGCCCGATTTGCGCGAGCGTCATTTCAACTATCTGAAAGCCAATAACGATTTTTGGCGAAACCTTGTCGAAGAGGCGGTCAACGCAGGTGAACTGCGAAGCGGACTGAATGCGTCTGTTGCGACGCAGGTGTTGATGGGCTCGCTGATCTGGACGCGGGAATGGTATGATCCCGCCAAAAGCTCACCGCAGGAAATTGCGCGCGAGATCCTCGAGATACTTTTCAACGGGATCGCGCCGCCCCCTTCCGATTGAGCTGCGCTTCGACCGAGTGTCGCCCGGTCGAGTTCGCAACTCGGGGGTGATTCCTGACTCAGTAGAAACCGGGAGGAGGAGTTCCGCCAGTGAGAACGGTGGTCATCTCTTCGGTCTTGGAATACGGATCATTGGCCACATGGGCCCTGGCGGCCAGGATATCTTGCCAGGGCTGGACGATACCGCTGGTCATATAGATTGCGCGGCTGCCCAACCTTTCCACCATGGCGTCGACAAGCCGCGCAAGGCGCTGGACAACTGTCGCCGACTGATAGGTCCAGAAGATGCGTTTATCGACAGAAATGCGTTCCCCGCGCTCAAGATAGGACATGATCTCGTCGAACGTTGCCGAGAGTGAGAGTTCCATCTCCAGCAATTGCGCTTCGGTGGCCGCGATCGCTCCTTGAAGAACCTGATCGTCCTTCGATGCCTTGCTGGTCGCCTTCGAAACGCGGGATTTCATTATCTCGAGAGCCGCGTCTACAGCGGCGTGGCCCGCCCCAAAAGCGGCCGAACTGACGGCGCGAAGGAAAAACTGCCCCCACGGCATGGTGTAGAGCGGCGCCGTGTTGATCGCTTGTCCGGGATTCTTGCACAGGTACCCGTCCGAGGCCCTGTGGATACGGTATTCCGGAACGAATGCTCGATCGACAACGATGTCGTGGCTTCCCGTGCCTTGCAGGCCGAAGGTGAACCATTTGCTTTCGTCGATGACGTAATCCTGGCGCGGGAGCAGCATGGTGCACATCTCCGGTGGGCTACCTTCGCTTTCACCCGGAGCTATGGCCCCCAGAAGCACCCAGCCACAGTGCACGGAACCGCTCGAAAAAGGCCAACGACCGGACAGGTGGAAACCTCCTTCGGTCCGTTCCACTTTCCCGACCGGCTGGTAAGTCGACGAGACCAGCATGTCCTGATCGTCGCCCCAGACTTCGATCTGCGCACGTTCGTCGAAAAGCGCCAATTGAAAGGGATGGCAGCCGACCACGCCATAGACCCAGGCGGTGGACATGCATCCTTCCGACAGCTGCCTTTGGATATCGAAGAACACATTGGGGTGCATTTCGTATCCGCCGAACCGCTTGGGCTGCATGACGCGAAAGAAGCCGGCGTCCTTCATCTCGGCAATCGTTTCGGCGGGAACGTTGCGATCGGTCACGCATTGCCTCGCTCTCGCCTTTAACGAAGGAATCATTTCCTTCGCGCGTGCGATCAAGGCCTCAGGTGCCGGGACTGGGCTGGCCTGAAACTCTGCCGTCTTGAGTCCGCTGTCCAGATTGCTCGCCATTTAACTCACCTCCCAAATCTCGGAATCGAATCCCGGAGCGTCACCTGTGGATTCGACAAATTCGAATTTTGGATACCAATTTTCTACGAAGAACGTCAATATTCAATATGGCTATTGCGCAAATGCACGATTAGGGGCAATGTTGACATCGATATTGAAGCTTCTCCGATAAGCGTCGTGCTCTGCCGTTGTGCCGCGCTCGGCGCAGAGGAATCGAATCCATTTTTGTGTTGCAAGGAGTTTGGGATGGCCATTGAAGCATTGGGCTTTGTAATCGTGCAAACCGGCAAGTTGGACGATTGGGACGTCTTTCTTGGCGACGTGGTGGGCGCAATGCGCGTAGATTCTACTGACGGCGCGGCGCGGCATTATCGCATCGATGACCGCCCTTTCCGTTTCCGGTTGGTCGAAGGCGCAGAAGAACGCTTTCTTGCGGCGGCTTACCGACTCGATTCACTGGCTTCGCTCGACGCCCTTGCAGAGCGTCTTGCCGCTGCGGGGCATGATGTCGTTTTCGGAGACGCCGAAGCGGCCGCGGCGCGTTTTGTCGATTCCTATTTCTCTGTCCACGATCCGGCCGGCAACGGCCTCGAATTCTATTGCGGCGATCGGACTGCGGACGAGCCCTTCGTTTCTCCGGTGGGCGTGGAACGCTTCGTGACGGGCGGACTCGGGATGGGGCATGCGGTATTCGCCGCCCCCGACTACGAGGCATCGTATGCGTTCTATCACGATCTGATCGGCTTCCACGACACGGATCTGGCGAACTTCAAGTTCTTGCCCGACCCGAGCGTGCCGGGCGTGCGATTTGCGTTTCTGCATGCCGACAACGCACGTCATCATTCGCTTGCCATAGGCGAGCTGCCGCCCACACCGGTCGGCTGCAATCACCTGATGCTGGAGGTGCCGACACGAGCCGACGTCGATGCCTGCAACGAACGCATGAACAAGGCTGGCGTCCCCGAGTCCTCAACGATGGGGATGCATACCAATGACAAGATGGTCAGCTTCTATATGCAGTGCCCATCTGGCTTCGATGTTGAAATCGGTTCGGATGGCCTGGTCCTTGACCCGGCAACGTGGACGCCCACCGCATTCGATACGCCCAGCGAATGGGGCCACGAATGGGCATGGCAGAAGGCTTTGGCCGAGCAGCTCGGTCAGGGCGACTAAGCACCGCACTCGAAAAATTCGCTTCACGGTGGTTGGGCCGCCGGATAATGGGATGTCTCTGATCGCCGTCGCATACAGGACGAAAGAAGTCCTGGAGGGCCAGGCGACGGAGACGAATTCGAGGTGCGGATGGCGACAGAGGACAAGTTTGTAATTGACACGACCGATCTGGCGATCATCCAGATTCTCAAAGCGAATGGCCGCGCGACCAACCGGGAAATTGCCGAAAAGCTTGGGCTGACTGCAAACACCGTTTCATCCCGAATCCGCCAGATGGAAGATGCCGGTCAGTTGAGAGTCGTCGCTGTTTCCGATTTTTCAGCGCACGGTTACGACGTTCTCATTCAGGTTGCCATTGAAGTGGACAATCGGTCCGTTACCGACGCCGCTAGTGAGATATCTGAATTTGCAGAGGTTTTCTCCGTCCATGTCGTCAACGGCAGCTATGATATTGACCTGCTTGTTGCCGTTTCGGACTTTGATACCCTAAAACGCTTCATGCTTGAAAAGCTATCGAAAGTGCGCGGTATTCGCTCAATGACCCCGTCCATTGTCGTCGACATTGTCAAATACCGGTTCGATCAATCGATTACCGGACCGCTGTGAGCCATGCCGAAGGAAACGCTAGACGAACTGGATCTGCAGCTGATCAAGTTGCTCGGCCAGGATTCGCGAATTTCCAATCTGAAAATCGCAAGCCAGTACAACGTCACCGAAGGGACGGTGCGAAGTCGTATTAAACGACTGGAACGCGAAAACCTCATCCGCTTTACCGCTGTGACCAATGTCAGGGGTGACCGTCGTGTCCGGCTTGCTTTCATCAGGGTCCAGGCGGATCTGGAACAGGTTCCCGATATTACAGCACGTTTGAAGGAACTCCCCTCTGTCGGGGCTATACTGGTCACAATGGGACGCTTCAATCTGCTCGTCATTTCTCTGTTCGACGATCTGGACGATCTGCACCTGACGGCGTCCGAACAAATCCTGTCCATGCCCGGCGTTCGCCACATCGAAACCGCAATTGAGATGAAGACTCTCAAGACGAACTTTCGAGTAGCTCGCATCATAGACTGACGCCTTCGGGCGGAGCGGGACTACGATCAAGCCTGAGGATTTCAAAGAAATCCTCAAATTTCCAATTCTCTACGCAAACCGGGCCATGCCCGACGTCTGCATTGCGATGTCCTTCCCGCGCGAGCGAAAACGCACGCTGCGACGTGGCATGTTTACAAAACCGCAGAAAATTCTATCGTACTCTACGAATCAGTAAGGCGTATTTGCATTTCACGATAATTTAACGTAAATTTTTGCCGAACGTGCCTCGATAATGTGGGCGCGGAGGCTTTGAAGGGGGAGGGGATCGAATGACGGATATCCGTGTACGCCGATTGGCGGCGTTGCCATTGGGGGCGATGCTGCTTTTTCCGGGTGTGGCGCTAGCGCAGCCGACCGGTCCATCGAGCAATCAAGGCGAGGTGCGCGAGAGCGGCGAGATCATCGTCACGGCGCGCCGTCGGGAAGAAAGCATCCAGGACGTTCCCATTGCAATTTCGGTTGCGTCGCAGGAAGACCTGGAGCGAAAGAACATCCAGTCAATCGATGATCTTGCGATTACCACGCCATCGCTGGTCACGTCAGGCCCGTACAGCAATACGCCGATCGTAATTCTGCGCGGTCAAGGCGGATATACGCCGGGCGGTATTCCGTCCGTCCTGATGTACATGAACGAAGTGCCCTTCGCGACGAGCGCGCAGGCAGGCAGCCCCGGCGGTGCGCTTGGCGCCAACGGCCTGTTCTTCGATCTTGAAAGCATTCAGGTCGCGAAAGGTCCGCAAGGCACGCTGTTTGGACGTAACGCCGTCGGCGGCGCGGTTCTGATCACAAGCCGCAAACCTGACTACGATTTCGGCGGTCACGTGAAACTGACCGCGGGCAATTACGACAACCAGGAGTTCGATGCCGCAGTCAACGTGCCGCTTGTGGCTGACACGCTTGCCTTGCGCATCGCCGCAAACGGCCAGAAGCGCGACGGATTCACAAGGGTGCTCACTGCACCGGGACATCCCAATGGACTGGATCTCGATGATACCAGGCATTTCGCCGTCCGCGGCTCGCTACTTGCCGATCTGGGCAATATCGAAAACCTGCTGATCGTCGATTACCTGCACCACAAGCATAACGGGGTTTCATCCATTCTTGTTGGCGTGAACCCAAATCCGCTGCATCCCGTCAACAGGTTCTTCCCGGGCCTTGCCGGCCTCGTGCCGCAGCAGGAAGCACTTGGCATTCGCAAGCAGATTGGAAGCAGCTCCGAAACCGGGGGTTTCGTCAAACGCTGGTCGATTACCAACAATACGACGATCAAGCTCACCGACGAGCTTACGCTCAAGAACATCATCTCATACAGCCGGGCGAAATACGGACAGACGATCGATGGCGATGGCACATTCATGCCGTTCTTCGATCCCATTCAGTCTGTGCAAGTGCCTTATATCACTCGTCAGTTCGTCGAGGAAATCCAGCTGCAGGGCGAGAGCTTCGACGGCAAGCTGAACTGGGTTGCCGGCTTCTTCTACCTGGACAGCCCGGAAGAAGACTTCTTCACGAATCACGTCAACGCGACCTTCGGTCGCCCCCGCAACGCCGGGTTCAAGCAGTCTGAATCGTCCAAGGCAATCTTTGCCCAGGGAGATATTTCGCTGACAGATCAACTCAGCGTTACCCTTGGCGCCCGCTACACCTGGGAAACGATCGGACGCGCGAGCAGGCAAGCCTTCTTTGATGGTGCGTGCTTCTCGCCCGTCTCGGACGCGAACTGCGTTCTTCAGCGAAAGGGCAGCTTCCAGGAACCGACCTGGACAATCGGTCTGAATTACAAGCCGAATGACGATACGCTTCTTTATGTCGCATCGCGTCGTGGTTTCAGGTCCGGCGGCTTCAATTTGGATGGCGACGTTCCGGCGGAATTCATCTCCTACGACTCAGAGATTGTGACCGACCTGGAGTTTGGCGCGAAGACCAAATTCGATCTTGGCGGCGCGATCGTGACCGCCAATATCGCCGCTTACCGGCAATGGTATAACGATATCCAGCTGCAGCAGACTACCACGTCGACGGTTACAAACGGCTCGATCACCATCAACAGGAATGCGGGCAAGGCCAAGATCGATGGCGTCGAATTCGAAGGCAATGTCGTGATCGGGGACCTGACGCTGCGCGGTCACCTTACCTACACCGACTTCAGGTATACCTTCTTCGCACCGGACGTGATCCTGCCGATCATTCCGACCGTGCCGAAATGGGCATTTGGCGTGGGTGCGCAATACTACATGCCGTTGCCTGACGACTACGGAGAGCTCTCGGTGTCTGCCAGCTACGACCACCGGGGCAAGCGCCGCATTACCTCCTATGAAGACCCATTCTCGCAGCAGCCTTCATACGGCCTGCTTTCGCTGAGCGCCGACTGGCGCAACGTCGCGGGATCACCCTTCGATCTCAGCTTCTTCATGAGCAATGTGACCAACAAGAAATATGCCCGTGGAGGTCTGCCGATCTTCAACGCGCTCGGACTGTCGGCACTCGCCTATGGTGAGCCGCGGATGTACGGTGTGAGGTTTGGCTTCCGCTTCGGCGGAGACGCAGACTAAACGACGGGGGGCCGTGCCGCACCGCCAGGCAGACTTGGCGGTGCGGTGCAGCAGCCTGCAAGGACGCATCGGGCTCAGGCCGCAAGCATGACCGGCGTGACAAGCGTCGGAAAGCGTTGGCGCCGCTAACGATCCTGTCGGATCCGGCACTCGTGGGATGTCACCTGCGCACAAAGAGGGAATGACTCATATGCGTAAATCGCGTTTCCTGATGCTGGCATCGGTTGTTTGTCTGCCCCTCGCGATCAATTCCGGTTTGTCCGGAGCCAGCGAACCGGTCTTGGCCAATTCCAACGGACCCACTTCCGCCGTGCCCGCATCCGGCACTATCTTCCCGCCGTCCCGGCAGATTGAAAAGAATACCAACCTCTATTGGGGCGACGTGCACGTTCACACGAGCTACTCGCCGGATGCCTATGTCAACGGGAACATCAGCGTCACTCCCGATATCGCGTATCGCTTCGCCCGCGGCGAAGAGGTGACTGCCCAGACCGGCCTGAAAGCGAAGCTGCGACGGCCGCTCGATTTCCTCGCAGTCACCGACCATGCCGCCTACATGGGCGTCCATGCGCGCATTGACGCGGGCGATCGCGCTCTTGCAGATTGGCACATCGCCAAGCGGTGGTCCGATTTGAGGGCCAAGGGCGACAGGACCGCTTACCTTACGGATGTGTTGAAAACGCTGTTGGCGGCCCGCCCCGAGGATGCGCTGCCCGAATCCATCAACAGGAGCATCTGGGAAGATGTGGTGGCAAGCGCGGATCGGTATAATGAGCCCGGCCGCTTCACGGCATTGATCGGATACGAATGGTCATCGACCGTCTCGGGCGACAACCTGCACAGGAATGTCCTGTTCAGGGGCGATGCAAAGGACGTTGCCGGAACTCTGCCCTTCACGTCCCAGGACAGCAATGATCCCGAGAAGCTTTGGGCGTTTCTGGAGCAATACGAAGCCCGGACCGGCAAGAAGGTGCTGGCTATCCCGCACAACGCAAATCTCAGCAACGGCCGGATGTTCGCCCCGACAATGGCGGACGGCAAGCCCTTTACGAGCGACTATGCACGGAAACGGGTGCGCTGGGAGCCCGTCGTTGAAGTTACGCAGATCAAGGGCGATGGAGAGGCGCATCCATCGCTTTTCCCAACCGACGAATTTGCCGACTTCGAGAATTGGGACAGCACCAACCTGATGGGAACCAAGCCGAAACAGCCATGGATGCTGCAATACGAATATGCGCGCTCTGTCCTTGGGCTCGGCCTTGGCCATGAGAAGAATCTTGGTGCAAACCCGTTCAAGTTCGGGATGATCGGCAGCACCGATACGCATACCGGCCTTGCGACCACGACCGAGGACAACTTCTTCGGCAAGTTCGCGAGTTCGGAGCCGTCCGCCGAGCGGGCGCTCAAGACTATGGGTGGCCTCGGCCCCAAGAACTCAACGCTCAGCGCGTCAGGCCTCACAGCTGTCTGGGCCAGGGAAAA
>JAGREJ010000233.1 GCA_020446595.1 Novosphingobium sp.
TCCCAATCGAGACCGTAGGATTTGCCGTAAGCCTCTATAATTTCGAGATAATCGTCCTGCGAACAATTGTGGAAGCCGACCGACATGCCGAACCGGTCGGCAAGTGCCAGCTTGTCGTCGAGCGCGTCGCGCGGATTGACCGGATCGTCCTGCTCGGACTGGTGTCGGGCGACGATGGCGCGGCGGTTCGACGTGACGGCAAGACGCACATTGTCCGGTCGCGCCTCGACTCCGCCTTCGAGCCACGAACGCAACTGGCGCGGGCCGCTGCCGTCCTCATCCTCGAAGCCGAGATCGTCAACGAACACCAGAAAGCGCCGGTCCTGCGCGCCCAGCGTGGCGAACAGATCGGTCAGGCCGGGCAAGGCGTCATGCGTCACCTGTGCAAGCGCGATGCGACCGGGATGCAGTGCCTGTGCGGCGGCGACCGAAGAGCGCAGCAAGGCCGATTTACCCATGCCGCGCGAGCCCCACAGGAGCATGTCGTGGGCGGCGTGACCCTGCGCGAGGCGCATCACATTGGTGACCACGCGCTCCTTCTGCTCCCCGATCCCGCGCAGCAGGTCGAGCGGCGGCGCGTCGAGCTTGTCGATGCCGCGCACCGTGCCATTGCCGAATACAAAGGCGGGACTGGCAAACCAGTCAACCGGCTCCGGCGGTGGCGGAGCCAGCCTTTCCAGCGCATCGGCCATGCGCTTCAGGAGATCGTGCTTGTCGCTCATCACGCGGTGAGCATGTCGGCGCCAAGGTCGTAAAGCAGGCTCGCGCCCGTCATGGCGGAGTCCTTGAGGCCGCGTGCCTCTGTGACGATATGGTCTTCAAAAAATCGCGCAATCAAGGGCTTGGTCGTCGCGATCTTGCCCGGTGCGCCACTGGCCACCGCTTCGCGCGCCTGCCGCGCCAGTTGCCAGCCCGCCACGGCGACGGCGCACATCCGCTGGAACGCGACGCTCGCCGCCAGCTTGTCGTCGAGCGAGGCGGTGGACAGCATCCAGTCCGCCACTTCGGCACAATCCTTTGCCAGTGCGGCCACATTAGGCGCATCGCCGCAGTCCGCCGCGATCTCGGCAAGCAGCGTCTTGACCACGCCGCCACCTTCCATGCCGAGCTTGCGTCCGACCAGATCGGCAGCCTGCACGCCGTTGGTGCCTTCATAGATCGGCGTGATCCTGACGTCGCGATAGTGCTGGGCAACGCCGGTTTCCTCGATGAATCCCATGCCGCCGTGGATCTGGACCGCGAGGCTGGTGACCTCCACGCCCATGTCGGTGCACCAGCTTTTCACAAGCGGAACCAGCACCTCGCCGCGCGCCTGAGCGTGCTCGTCGCCAAGCGCGCCCCGGTCAAGTTGCCCGCAGCCGTAATAGACCAGGGCCCGCCCACCTTCGACAAGCGCACGGATGCGCAGCACCATGCGGCGCACGTCCGGGTGTTCGATGATCGGCACGGGGGTCTTGTCTGGGGCGCCCGCACGCGCCGATTGCACGCGCTCGGCGGAATAGGCGAGCGCGGCCTGCGCCGCGCGTTCGGCGAGCGCAAGGCCTTGCGTTCCGACATGGACCCGGGCGTCGTTCATCATCGTGAACATGGCGCGCAGCCCTGCGTTTTCCGCGCCGACGATCTCGCCGATGCAATTGCCTTCGTCGCCGTAGCTCATGACGCAGGTCGGCGAGGCCTTGATGCCGAGCTTGTGTTCCAGACTGACGACACGCAGGTCGTTGCGCTCACCCAGCGAGCCATCCGCGTTGACGTGATACTTGGGCACGATGAACAACGATATGCCGCGCGAGCCCGCCGGAGCATCGGGCGTGCGCGCCAGCAGCAGGTGGACGATGTTGTCGGAAACTTCGTGTTCGCCCCAGGTGATGAATATCTTTTGCCCGGAGATCAGATATTTGCCGGCGTGGGGCCCCTCTTCGATCCGGGTTGCGCTGGTGCGCAGCGCACCTACGTCGGTGCCGGCCTGCGGCTCAGTGAGGTTCATGGTTCCGCACCATTCGCCCGAGACGAGCTTGTGGAGATACTTCTCCTTCTGCTCCTCGCTGCCATGGTGATGGAGCGCGGCAATCGCGCCGACGCTGAGCATCGGATTGAGCGAGAGCGCCATGTTCGAACTCGCCAGCGTTTCCAGCACGCAGACCGCGAGCGACATCGGCAGGCCCTGCCCGCCAAATTCCACCGGACCATAGAGGCTGTTCCAGCCGCCTTCGACATAGGCCTGATAGGCCTCGCGAAATCCGTCCGGCAGCACGACCTTGCCATCCGCGCCGATATGCGCG
Organism: Novosphingobium sp.; assembly: GCA_020446595.1. Classification (GTDB taxonomy): domain Bacteria; phylum Pseudomonadota; class Alphaproteobacteria; order Sphingomonadales; family Sphingomonadaceae; genus Novosphingobium. Next base: position 2,280 of record JAGREJ010000233.1, read on the forward strand.
CCTTCGATGTCGCCCTTGCGGTTGAGCGGCGCCCATTCGCCTTCGGCCAGGCTCGCCACGCCGTCGATGATCGCCCGCGCCAGATCGGGCGTGGCCGAAGCAAAACGGTTGGTCTCGGCAAGCTCGTCGATTCCGGCGCAGACGCGCAGTGCGAATTCCTGTTCGTCCGTGGCGGCAGTGAAAGTCATTGGCGGGTTTCCCTTGGCAATCCTCGATGCTCCCTATAGCGGCGACGCATGACCGGCACCAGCCAGCCCGAAATGCTAGCGCCAGATGGGCAGGGCATCGCCCGCGCGGCGAAATTGCTGGTCGAGGGACGGCTGGTCGCGGTGCCTACCGAAACCGTCTACGGGCTCGCGGCACGTGCCGACGACGATATGGCCGTCGCCGCGATTTACCGCGCCAAGGGTCGGCCGGATTTCAATCCGCTCATCGTCCATGTTCCCGATCTGGCCGCTGCCGGGCGAATTGCCGATGTCGATGATCGGGCGCGGCTCTTGGCAGAGCGATTTTGGCCCGGCGCGCTGACGATCGTTCTCCCGTTGCGCGACGAAGCCGGACTGGCAAAGGCGGTAACGGCAGGCCTGCCGACGGTCGCACTGCGTTGTCCGGCGCATCCGGTGATGCGCGCGCTGCTCGAAGAATGCGGCCTGCCGCTTGCCGCGCCTTCGGCCAATCGCAGCGGTGCGGTCAGCCCCACCAGTGCGGCGCACGTGCGCGCCTCGCTCGGCGACAAGGTGCAGGCGATCGTCGATGGCGGCGACTGCAAGCTGGGACTGGAATCGACGATAGTGGCGTTGCGCGAGAATGGGCAATGGCAGATGTTGCGGCCCGGCCCGGTCACGGCCGGCGAGATCGCGACATTGCTGGGCTCGGATGCGAAGGCCAGTCTCGCGGAGCCCGAAATCGAAGCACCCGGCCAGCTCGCGAGCCACTATTCACCGGGAAAGCCCGTGCGGCTCGATGCCATGACTGCGGCCGATGGCGAATTCCATGTAGGTTTCGGCCCGGTCGCGGGTCACATCTGCCTGTCATCTGCCGGCGATCTCGCGGAAGCGGCGGCGCGTCTCTATGCGGTCTTGCACGAGGCCGCGGCATCGCCATTGCCCAGGATTGCCGTCGCGCCGATACCCGCCGAGGGGCTTGGCCTTGCCATCCGCGACCGGCTTCGGAGGGCCGCGGCCTGACGGGTCAGTATTCGCGGTTCCCGACGTCCACCAATTTGCCCAGCTCTTCGTATTCGCGCTCGGCCTTGTCGCAGGCATCGACATCGCCCCTGCGGCATTTTTCGGCGTGGCGGCTATAGGACCGCTCCAGCTTGCCGATCTCTTCCTCACGCTTGCGCATCTCGCGCCCGCGTTTCTCGTCAGCTTCGGACTGGCTGGTAGTGGCAAGATCCACGGTCTTGCTTGCGACGCGAACCGGCGCCGTGACAACCTTGGCAACGGTGCTCACGCAGCCCGGCAGCAGGGTCAGGCAGGCCAGCGGCAGGAGGACAGCGCGCATCATGGCTGCGTGATGCCAGCAAAGCGATGTCATGGCGATGAACCATTCCGAATTGCCCACGCAAAAAGGGCCGCCCCACGGGGACGGCCCTTTTGTGTTGCCGGTTTGTCGGCGGCTAGGCCGTTTCGGCGTTCTCGTAATACTTCGGCGCGTGCTCGTTCAGGATCACGAGGATCTTGCCGAGCGCGGCTTTCTCTTCGGTCTTTTCCATCGCCGCGAGTTCGCGAGCGAGCCGCGAGCTTGCAGCTTCGAAGATCTGGCGCTCCGAATAGCTCTGTTCGGGCTGATCGTCGGCGCGGAATAGGTCGCGGGTCACTTCGGCAATCGACACGAGGTCGCCCGAATTGATCTTGGCTTCGTAT
>JAGREJ010000234.1:0-7892 GCA_020446595.1 Novosphingobium sp.
ATGACGGCGCACCAGATCGACCATGGCGCCGCGCACGCGCAGCTTGGCATAGGCGGCAAAGCCGTCCTCGTTCGGACCTTCGTGCCGCTGGGCGCATTCGGTGAGCGCGACAAGGCCCGCCTGCATCAGGTCTTCCACCTCGATGCCGGGTCGGCCCGAGCCGTTGACGTGCCAGGCAAGCCGCCGGACCATCGGCAGGAAGCGTTGCACACGGTCGGCGACATCGCCCGCATAGGCGGTAGCTACGGCAAAGGATTGTTGATCGTGTTTCATGCGGCCATCTCTGTCGGCTGGAACTGGGACTGGTTGGCGGGCAGCGCGGGATCGGCATCGACGTCAGGCGCGCCGATCACGTCGATCACGTCGATCGCCTGACTCGGCGGCAGCTCGGCGATGGAGATCACCAGGCATTCGGGCGCGCGCAGGCGCAGCAGCGCGGCCATCGCGCGACGTGTCGGCGGCTGGACGACGAAGGCGGGCGGTGTCTCTCCGGGCATGCGCGCATCGATCAGCGCGCGCACTCTGGCGGCGATGCGCGAGGACAGGTCCGGCTCGATCATCGGCTGGCCGGTGACGGGATCGGCGAGGCCGGAAAGGATCGCACTTTCAAGCGCGCCATCGAGCGTGATGACCGGCAGCACGCTCCCCGGCGGACACACCCGCGCGACAATCGCCGCTCCAAGATCGGCGCGCACCATGTCGATCAGCGCATTGTGGTCCTGCGTCTGCTGCACCGCTCGGCTGAGCGCCGCAAAGATCGGGAGGGGATGCGACAGCGCGATCCCGTCTTCCAGCAGTGCGCGCAGCAGCCGGGTCAGTGCCGCGAGCGACAGCGGCTGGGGCGTGACCGTCTCGATCAGTCCGCTGGCGTGGCCTTTCATGTCCTCCACCAGCGCGGCGACTTCGTCAGGGCCAAGCAGATCCTGCGGGCGGGCAGCAAGCAACTGGTTGAGGTGCGTGGCGACGACGGTTCCGGGATCGACCGCAAGGAAGCCTTCCGCCACAGCCTGATCGCGTTGCGCCGGATCGATCCACAGAGCCGGACAGCCGAAGCTGGGATCGGTCGTGGCATCGCCGCGCAGCGTATGGACCGCGCTGGCCTCACCGGTATCGATGGCAAGCAGCTTGTCGGGCTGGACAGTCGCGCCGCCAAGCGCAACCCCGCCCAGCACCACGCGATAGTCGTAAGGCGCCATGTCGAGGGCGTCGCGCAAGCGCAGTTGCGGCACGACGAATCCGAACATCTTGGAAAGCTGCTTGCGGACCCCGGTGACGCGAGCGACCAGCGGCGAACCCTTGCGGTCATCGACCAGCGGGACGAGGCCATAGCCCATCTCGATAGTGACAAGCGTGTGGTCGGAAACGTCGGCCAGAGCGATCCGCGAGGGATCGGGCTCAGGCTCGGGCGCGACCTGTTCAACCGGCTGCGCGGCCTTGCGTTTCCTGAGGGTGTGCCACAGCCACAGCGCCAGCGCGCTGGCGGGCAGGAACACCGATTGCGGCATCGCCGGGACCAGGCCGATCGCGAACAGCACCACCGCGACCGGCAGCCAGCCGCGCGCATCGGCGAACTGGCCGCCGATCTGCCCGGCAAGGTCGCGCGAGTCCGAAACGCGGGTGACGATGACGGCCGCAGCAATCGAAAGCAGCAGCGAGGGCACCTGCGCCACCAGCGCATCGCCGATGGCAAGCTGCACATAGGTCGCGCCCGCCTCGCTGGCGGAAAGGCCGTGCGAGATCATGCCAAGGCAGAAGCCGGCGATCACATTGACGCCGAGGATCAGCAGCGCGGCGACGGCATCGCCTTTCACGAATTTGCTGGCGCCATCCATCGAACCGTAAAAGTCGGCCTCTGTGGCGACTTCGGCGCGGCGCGCCTTGGCTTCGTCGGCAGTCAGAATGCCTGCGGCAAGATCGGCGTCGATGGCCATCTGCTTGCCGGGAAGGGCATCGAGCGTGAAGCGCGCCGAGACTTCGGAGACGCGGCCCGCACCCTTGGTCACGACCACCAGGTTGATGATGACAAGGATCAGGAACACGAAGATGCCGACCGCGAAATTGCCGCCGATCAGAAAGGCCCCGAAAGCCTCGATCACCTTGCCCGCCGCCTCGCCGCCTTCGTGGCCGTTCACCAGCACGACGCGGGTCGAGGCGACATTGAGCGCGAGGCGCAGCAGGGTCGCGAACAGCAGAACCGAAGGGAACGAGGAGAAATCGAGCGGCTTGGCCGCGTTCATCGCCGCCATCAGGATCGCGACCGACAGGGCGATGTTGAGCACGAAGGCGATGTCGAGCACCAGCGCGGGCACCGGCACGATCATCAGCAGCATCAGCGCGAGAATGCCCGCGGGCAGCGCCATGGCGGCGGGACTGGAGATCAGCTTGCCCATGGATCAGAGCCCAAACCGCGCGAGGCGGGTATAGGCCGCCTGCACCGTGGCGGGCGGCTGGCCCGAGCCGTCAAGTGACAACGAGGCAAATGTGCTGCGCAGCGTGTCTGCCATCGACCGCCCCGCGAACGGCGCGCGCGCCTGCTCTTGCCACGTGCCCGGCAAGGCATCGGGCTGGGTCGGTTGCGGAGCGGACATCGCCGCCCAGCGTGTCGGCGCGGCGAGGCCTTCAGGCATTGCGCCTGATTCCTTGGCCGCTTCCACTTTGGCGCGGATCAGATCCATCACGCCGCTCACCGAGCGCGCCGCGCCTGATGCCTCGTAGAAGATCGGTCGGTTGGCTTGCGCGGCCTTGGGCAGAAGCGTGGCGGCGGTCATGCCGGGGCTTTCGGCAAGCGCGGTCAGGAACCTGCGCGCACCGCCGGAGCCGAGGAAATGGCCGAGATAGAGTTCGGCGGAATCCGGCTCGCGGCCCAGCAGGCCGACAAGGTCATCCCGGTTGTCGCCCGCCAGCTCGCCTGCCATCAGCGCCGAGGCCTGCGGATCGTAGCGCAGCGCCATGATCTGCGAGGCGAGCGACGGATCGGTGATGCGCCCGCCGCTTATCGCCGCGCTCGCCCAGCCCAGCCCGTGCTTCTCGCCATGGGCATCGAGCGTGCGCAGCCAGGTGCCGCGCGTGAACTGGTAAAGACCCGCCGCGCTGGACGTGGGAGCCTTGGCCTCAGGGTCCAAAGCGGATTCGATCTTGGCCTGAGCCAGCATGTACTGGAAGTCCATGCCGGTCTCGCGCGCGGCATGGGCAATGGCGGATCGGACCGGCGCCGACCGCACGGGCGTAGCGCTGCCCGTGCCTGCAATCGCGATCTGGGTGTCGCTCACTCAAGGGCTCCTGCTCACAAGTAGACAGAAGCGTTCAGAGCAAGAGGCGTGCCAAACCGTTGGGGCGGCACTCAGATTTCGTCAGCGGGCGCCCTGTCCCGCATAGCGATAGGAATTGCCGCCATAGGTCCGGGCCGAGCCCGTCAGGGCTTCGAGCCGCGCCTCGACATTGGCCGCGACAAGGTTGCGAACCTGCCGGTTTACCTCGTTGAGGCGGCGTGCAGTCTCCAGCATGGCGCGGCTTTCCTCGTCGAGCCGGGGAAGCTGGGTTCCGCAGGCCTCGATCGCGGTGCACAGACGCTGCTTGTCCTGACCGGCGATCAGGATCGCATCGAGATCGAGACCGGCAAGCGCCTGCCGCTCGCTTTCCAGAACGGCAATGACCTGCCGGAGGGCATCGTGCATTTTTGCGCTCTCCATCATTTCGCGGCCCTGAGCAGATAGCCCGCCGCGATCATCGCATCGGCGACCTTTGTCGGGACGATGGGATAGGTTCCTTCCTCAACCGCCTTGCGGATTTCCGCGACGCGATCTGCATCGACCGGAGGCTGCCCTGCCGAGATAGGCGCGCTGGCGACCGAGGCTGCGGGCGCGGAAGCCCGCGACTGGCGCGAAGCCTGCTCGCGCGGTTCGCGCGCAATCCGGTTATCTACGGCGCCGACGGCTCGCGTCGGTCCGATTTCGAAAGACGGCATGGCTGCCCTCCTTGCAAAGGTTCTCTGATAGGGAGAACGGCAGCAGGGCAGCTTCTTTAAGGGTTTGTTTCAGCCTGCCGGAAGAGCGACAAGGCCGGGGCGGACGACGCGTGCGCGAACCGGTTCCTCGGCAGAGCGGCGTTCGGTTACCGGCCGCACCCGGATCCAGTCGCCGATTCCGCCCGGTTCAAGGGCTTCCGCGGGCCGCGAGACCGAAAATCCGCTGCCCGTAACCGCAAGCGAGACGGCATCGCCGCGATTGATGGCGACAGCGGCCTGGGCGCTGGTTGCGAGCCCCGGAGTCCTTATCGCCATCACTGGCACGAACAGCCGCCAGCCGCCCGGATTGGGGCAGCGCAGGACCACCGTATCGCGGCGCGGCGTGCGCCATTCGAGAGCAACCTGCGAAAGGCAGGCGCGCAGCCGCAAACGCCGGTCGAGCGGGCGCACCGCACCGCCGGGAGCGCCGATCTGCGCCCCCGTGAACGAGGCGACATCGCGGTCGAGCGCGTCGAGATCGGCAAATGCGTTGCCAGTCGGTGCTCCGGCCGTGGCCAGCAAGATGGCGCCAATGAATGTCATGGTCTGCGTCCCCGATTGCGTCCGGTCATACCGGCTATGCAGCAAGGGCCGTGCCAGTTAGCGTTTGGGATCGTCGTAGGCGAGGATCGCCCGCGCGCTCCCGTCACCCGGCTCGACCAGCACGCGCGGCGGCCTTCCCGCCGCTTCGGCTTCACGCGCAAGGCTCTCGGCCTTTTGCAGTGCGGCGTCCGCTCCACCGGGTCGATAGGTTGAAAGGATCGTCACCTGCGCCTCATCGCCCTGCCCTTGCAGAGCGATCCAGTCCGACAGCGATGGCCCGCCCGGTTCGGCGGCGTAGAACGCCTGCGGAACGCCGGGAGCAGCGGGCTGGTGCGAAGCTTTTGCGGCTTTTTCCGCGCTGTGCGAGGCCTGCACCGCCGTTGCCACGAACAGGATCAGCGCCAGGTCCGCCAGCAGGACCGGCCAGCCGCAGCGTGAACCGGAGCCCGTCATGCCACGGCACGCGGCGAGAATTCGCGATGATGCGGATCGGCTTCCTCGATCTGCGCTTTCAACCAGTCCATCAGCGCCTGACGCTGCGTGCGCTCGTTTTCTGCCGCGCGGGCAATAGCGTCGGCAAGCGGCGCGAAGATGAGGTTCGCCAGCAGCACGCCGTAGAGCGTGGTCAGCACCGCGCCTGAAATCGCCGCGTTGAAGCCCGCGCTGTCGAAGCTGCCCGCCGGTAGCTGGCTGAGCGAAAGCAGCGTGCCCACAAGCCCGAAAGCCGGGGCAAGATCGGCGGCAGTCGCCCAGGTAGAAACGGCTTGTCGGGCGGACAGTTCCCGTTCCCGGCAGTAGGAATCGTGTCGCGGCCCAAGGCCCGTCACCGTGCGCTTGAGCAGCATCGTGGCCAGTGCCTCGTCGAAGACGCCGTCGCCGGTCTCATGCAGGCGCGCCCGCAGGAGACCATCGGCCCGCACCGCATTGACCTGCCCCGCCAGGGCGGATCGCACGCCTGCGGCATCGAAACGGCGGCGCGGCAGGCTCAGCACTTCGCCAATCGCGGCGAGGAAGGCCCGCGGTCCGGCGCGCAACATCGTCGCCAGCAGCGTGCCCAGACCTACCAGCGAGAGCGAGAGGGGATCCAATAGTGTCCGGGGGTCCATTAGCGGCCTTCCATTCCAGTCCAGCCAAGAACGGCAGCGCCCCCGGCAAGTTTCAGCCCAGAGCGGCAATTTCATGCCCTTGGCGGCAAATGCTTGCCGCTCGAATGGCGCGGAAAGCGGAAATCCGGCTCTCTACCGGAACTGGCACGCCCCTTGCGAACATGCCTGCGCAACAATTCCGCGAGGAGCACTTGCCATGGCAGACAGTCTTTTCGGTATCCACGCCGCCGCGCTCGAACTGCGCTCGCAGCGCATGGGCCTGCTCGCCTCGAACATCGCCAATGCCGCGACGCCCGGATACAAGGCGCGCGACATCGATTTCGCTGCCGCGCTGGAAGCCCGCATGGGAGGAGACAGCGCGGATCAGGCGGTGAACGACGCGACGCGCTACCGCGTGCCGACAATGCCTTCGCTCGACGGCAACACCGTGGAGCTTCAGGCCGAACAGGTCGCCTTTTCTGAAAACGCGGTGGGCTATGCCGCCACGCTCTCGTTCATTCGCAGCCGAGCCGAAACACTCTCGCGCGCGATGAAGGGCGAATGAGCATGGCGGACGCGCCCTTCACCCTGTTCGATCTCGCGCAGCGCGGCATGTCGGCCCAGCTCGTGCGCATGAACGCGGCTGCCTCGAACCTCGCCAATGCCGGGACAGTGTCGGGCAGCGAGGCCGAAGCCTATCGCCCCCTGCGTCCGGTCTTCGCCGAACAGCTCGACAAGCAGTCGGGCCTTTCCGCCGTCGGCGTGACCGCTGTTGTGCGCGATCAGGCCGCGCCCGTCCGCCAGCACGATCCCGATCATCCGCTGGCCGACGAGAACGGCGATGTCTGGGTCGCGCCGGTCGATGAGAACGCCGAGATGGTCGAGATGCTCGAAAGCGCCCGCCAGTACCAGAATCTGGTCGAGGCGCTGTCCACCGCCAAGCAACTGATGCTCGAAACGATCAGGATCAAGTGATCCGGGAGGACCAGATGACTACAGTTACAACCAGTTCAGCCACCACGGCCGCCACGGCTGCATCCACCGCGAGCAAGAGCAGCGGCCTGGGATCGCTCGACCAGGGCGACTTCCTCAAGCTGATGACGGTGCAGATGCAGCATCAGGATCCGTTCGATCCGGTCGACCAGAAGGAAATGCTCGCGCAGATGGCGCAGTTCTCCTCGCTCGCCGGTGTCGCCGAGATGGGCGCGACGCTCAAGGACATCGCCGAAAAGCTCGATGCGCTGACCGCGTCGCAGAACGCGTTCCTGAACGCCGCTGCCAGTCAAACCAACCCCTCTCCCGCAACCGAACAGGAGTAATTTCCCATGTCTTTCTATACTTCGCTCAGCGGACTCAAGAATGCGCAGGCCGATCTCAACGTCATCGCGCACAACATCGCCAATGCCGAAACCAACGGCTTCAAGAAGGCGCGCGCCGACTTCGCCGACCTCGTGGCCGGTTCGGCCTATTCGAATCCCAAGATGATCCAGGGCATCGGCTCGACCACCGAGGCGATTACCCAGAATTTCGCAATGGGTCCGATCGAGCAGACCGGCTCGGCACTCGACCTCGCGATCACCGGCGATGGCTTCTTCGCCACCAAGTCGCTGGCCGATGGCGAGGCGCTGTTCACGCGCAACGGCGCTTTCGGAATGGACGAGCAGGGCTATGTGCAGGACGGATCGGGCAATGTGCTCCAGATCTTCGCTCCTGGCGCCGACCCACTCGTCGATGCGCCCATCGATGCGCAGGTTCCCCTGACCAACGGTGCCGGAGCGATCTTCGCCGGCCTCACGGTCAACGGTGACGGCAAGCTCTTCGCGAGCTACGCCGATGGCACCAACGACGAGATCGGCACGGTCGCGCTGAGCAGCTTCGCCTCGCCCACCGGGCTGCGGCAGGTCGGCTCGTCGAACTGGTCGGCCACCGGAATTTCCGGCACGCCCAGCTACGGCGTTCCGGGCGAAGGCGCTTTCGGCAACGTGCTCTCCGGCGCGCTCGAACGCTCCAATGTGGACATCGCCGAGGAACTGGTCAGCCTGATTACCGCGCAACGCTATTTCCAGGCCAATGCCAAGGCCATCGATACGGCGACGCAGATCAGCCAGACCGTCATCAACCTGCGGACATAAGGCAGGGGACTGACCCATGGATCGCCTGATCTACACCGCCATGTCGGGCATGAGCGCCTCGATGCTGCGCCAGCGCATGGTGGCGAGCAACATGGCGAACGCGCAGACCATCGGCTTCAAGGCCGAGCG
>JAGREJ010000234.1:7955-26333 GCA_020446595.1 Novosphingobium sp.
GAAGTGCGCGGCGCATCGATGAAGCAGGGTTCGGTCACACCGACCGGACGCGAGCTGGACGTCGCCCTGCAAGGCGACGCCATGCTCGCCCTGCAGGCCATGGACGGCACCGAAGCCTATACCCGGCGCGGCGATCTCTCGGTCACGGCGGCCGGCGTCTTGCAGAACGGCGATGGCCTGCCGGTGATCGGCGAGAATGGCCCGCTCACCGTGCCTGCCGGAGCCGAAGTGAGCATTGCCGAGGACGGCGGCGTTCTGGTTTTCGACAAGACCCAGCCGGATCTGCCCGCGCAGCGCATTGGCCGCCTCAAGCTCGCCAGCACCAGCGGCAGCGAGATCGAGAAGGGCCTCGACGGGCTGTTCCGGGTCAAGGGCGGCGGCGTGCTGCCCATGGATGCCGATGCCCGCGTCATTCCCGGCGCGCTCGAACAGTCCAACGTCATCCCCAGTCAGGTGCTGGTCGACATGATCGAGGCCCAGCGCCTCTTTGAAATCCGCACGAACGTGGTCTCGACCGCACGCGAGCTCGACGAGGGCAGCGCGCGGCTGATGCGTCTCGATGGATAAGGAGTAACCACATGCCCAGCTCAGCACTACAGGTCGCCCGCACCGGGCTCGAAGCGCAGGATGCGCGCATGCGCGTCATCGCCAACAACCTCGCCAACGTGAACACCACCGGTTTCAAGCGCGACCGCGCCAATTTCGCCACGCTTGCCTATCAGGACGCGCGGGTGGCCGGTCAGCAAAGCTCGACCGAAAGCAATTACGCGGTCGGCCTCAATCTCGGCACTGGCGTGCAGGTCCAGTCGACCAGCCGGATCGTGACGCAGGGCACTCTGAACAGCACCGGCAATTCGCTCGACCTCGCGCTCGATGGCGATGGCTACTTTCAGGTGAGCCTGCCCGGTGGCCAGCTCGGCTATACCCGTGCGGGCAATTTCACCCGCTCGGCGGAAGGCCAGCTCGTCACCAGTCAGGGTTATGCCGTGCAGCCCGCGATTTCCGTGCCCGAAGGCGTTATTTCGCTCTCGATTTCGGAGGATGGCACTGTCTCGGCGACGCTCGACGGCGAGTCCGAACCCAGCCAGCTTGGCCAGATCACGGTCGCCACTTTCGCCAATCCCGGCGGATTGCAGGCCGCCGCCGACAACTTCCTGCTGGAAACCGGCGCCAGCGGCCCGGCGCAGATCGGCGTCGCGGGCGAAGGCGGACGCGGCCAGATCCGGCAGGGCATGCTCGAAGGCAGCAACGTCAACATCGTCCAGGAACTGGTCGACATGATCGAGACGCAGCGCGCCTACGAGATCAATTCCAAGATGATCTCGGCGGTCGACGAGATGCTCCAGAACGCGAACCAGACGCTGTGACCATGATGAAACGTATCGTTATCTGCTCGCTGCTCGCCATGGCCTCCCCGGCCCTCGCCGCGAAGAAGGGAAAGCCGGACTGGTCGGCCACGCTGCCCACTGCGCCCGAACCCCCGCCCGCGAATGGTGCGATCTTTCAGGCAAGTGCCGGTTACGCGCCGCTGCATGCCGGAACCCGCGCCGCGCGGGTCGGCGATCCGCTGACGATCCTGCTGATCGAAAGCACCACCGCGGCCAAGACCGTCTCGTCCAAAACCAAGAAGGACGGCGGCATCGCGCTCACCCCGCCCGCGACCGGTCCGTTCTCCTTCCTCAGTCCCGAGGCGCTTAAAGCTTCGGGCAACCTGTCGTTCAACGGTCAGGGCAATGCGGGGCAGACGAGTTCGCTCGCCTCCACGCTGGCCGTCACCATCGCCGAACTACGTCCGAACGGGACCGCGCTCGTCAGGGGAGAAAAACGCATGTTGCTGAGCCAGGGCAAGGAATGGGTCCGGTTTTCCGGGATCGTGCGCCTTGGCGACGTGAGCGTCGACAACACCGTGCCGTCGAGCCGCGTGGCCGACGCCAGCATCGAATATTCGGGCAAGGGCGCATTGCAGCGTTCGAGCAAGCCCGGCTGGCTCAGCCAGTTCTTCTCTTTCGTGAATCCGTTCTGAGGTGGTGGCGATGATCCGTTTTCTTCTCGGTCTGTTTGCAGCAGTTGCAATCGCCGCCCCCGCCCATGCCGAGCGCGTGCGCGATCTCGGCCAGTTTCAGGGCGTGCGCTCCAACCAGCTCACCGGCTACGGCGTCGTCGTCGGCCTCGCGGGAACGGGCGACGACAACCTCGAATACCTCACCCAGGCGATGAAGGGCGCGACCGCGCGCATGGGCCTGCAATTGCCGCCGGGCGTTTCACCCGGCCTCAAGAACGCCGCCGCCGTGATCGTCACGGCCGACCTGCCCGCCTTCGCCAAGCCGGGACAGCGCATCGACGTGACCGTCTCGACGCTGGGCAAGGCCAAGAGCCTGCGCGGCGGATCGCTGGTGGTCACACCGCTGATCGGCGCGGACGGCCAGATCTATGCCATGGCGCAGGGCAACCTCGCTGTCGGCGGGCTCGGCGTCTCGGGCAAGGACGGCTCCAAGCTTACCGTCAACGTACCGACCGTTGGCCGCATCGCCGACGGGGCATCGGTCGAGCGCGCCGTCGCCACCGGTTTCGATACGGGCGACACAGTGCGCTACAATCTTGCCGCGCCGGACTTCCTCACCGCCAACCGCGTGCGCGATGCGATCAACGCAATGCTGCCGGGAACGGCCTCGGTCGAGGATGCCGTTACCATCGCGCTGCGCCTTCCCGCCGATACCGACACGCGCTCGGGCCTGATGGCGGCCATCGAAATGATCGAGGTGACGCCCGCCGAAACCCCCGCCAAGGTGATCGTCAATTCGCGCACCGGCACGGTCGTCATCAACAGCGCGGTGCGGCTTTCTCCCGCGGCCATCAGCCACGGCAAGCTCACCGTGCGGATCGACGAGAGCCCGCGCGTGGTCCAGCCTGGCCCATTCAGCCGGGGCGAAACTGCCGTCGAGCAGTCCAGCCAGATCGACCTCGAGGAAGAACGCGCGACCGTGGCGAACTTCCAGCCCGGCGCATCGCTGGCCGAAATCGTCGATGCATTGAACCGGCTGGGCGTCGGCCCGTCCGACCTTGTCGCGATCCTTGAAGGATTGAAACAGGCGGGCGCGCTCAAGGCTGAGATGGTGATCCTGTGATGAACCCCGTGTCGTCCCTCGCCTCGCCTTCAGCGCCGACGCCCGAGCGCGCCGAGCTTGCCAGGGCCGCGCAGCAGTTCGAGGCGATCTTCGTGCGCCAGATGCTTGCCGAGGCGCGCAAGAGCCACTTCGGCGGCGAATTGCTGTCGAACGGGGGCACCGACACGTTCCGCCAGATGCAGGACGAGCATTTCGCCGATCTCGCCGCGCAGCGCGGTTCTTTCGGTCTGGCAAAAATGATCGAGGCGCAGCTCGCTGCGCAGGTTCCCGCAAAGGATGGCAACGATGGCCTCTGACCTTCTCTCCATCGCCAAGAGCGGCACCAATGCCGCGCGGGTCGCGCTCGACGTGACGGCGCAGAACATCGCCAATGCCTCGTCCGAAGGCTATGTGCGTCGCTCGGTGCGGCTCGAGGAAGTGTCCGCCGCTGGTGGGATCGGCCGGATCGGCGACGTCTCGCTTTCGGGCGTGCGCGTCGATCAGGTGATCCGCAATGCCGACCTGTTCCGGCAGGCCGAAGTGCGCCGCACCGGGGCCGATCTCGCCCGCGCCGATGCCGAGGTTTCGGGGCTGGAGAACATCGAGGCCGCGCTCGAACAGACCGGCGTTTTTGCATCCATCGTCGAGTTCGACGGCGCGCTCCAGCAGCTTGCCGTCGATCCCACCGATCCGGCGCTGCGCGCCTCGGTGATCGAATCAACCCGCACCATGACCCGCACTTTCAACATCGCGGCGAGCAGCCTCGATGCAGCGGGCGCGGGGATCCGTTTCGAGGCCGCTGACGACATCGAACAGGTCAACCTGCTGGCGGCGGAACTCAGCCGCGTGAACCTGCGCCTCGCCCGCGCCGCCGATGCTACCAGCGACCAGACCTCGCTGCTCGACCAGCGCGATTCGCTGCTTCAGCAATTGTCGCAGCGAGTCGATGTCAGCACCGTCATCGCCGTCGACCATACGGTCGAGGTGCGGGTGGGCGGAACCGCCGGACCGGTTCTCGTCGGCAGCGGCACTTCCGGCACCATGGCCATGACGACAGCAGGCGACGGAACGATCAGCTTCACGCTCGACGGCGGTGCGGTCACGCCCTTGTCCGGCGCATTGCTCGGGCGCGGTCAGGCGCTGGTCAAGCTCGCCGATGCGCGCGCCGATCTCGATACCATCGCCGACGGACTGATCGCCACGGTCAATCTGGCGCAGGCCAATGGCGCGGCGCTCGATGGCTCGCCGGGCACGGACATGCTCACCGGAAGCGGCGCGGAAGGCATCGCGCTTGCCTTCGAGCAAGGCGCGCTGATCGCCACTGCACCCGCCGGATCGCCCGCCAACAGCCGCGATCCCGGCAACCTTGCCGCACTGCGCTCCGCGCTTGCCGCCAACGACGCGAGTGGCGACATGGACGCGCTGCTGTTCGACGTTTCGGCGACGGTGCGCGGTCGCACCCTCACCCGCAACACGCTCGACGCCATTGCCGGAAATGCGCGCATCGCGCTCGCCGCGCAGGCAGGCGTCGACCTCGATCAGGAAGCCATCAACCTCGTGCGCTTCCAGCAGGCATTCCAGGCCTCGGGCCGGGTCATGCAGGTCGCCAGCGATCTGTTCGACACGCTTCTCGGTATCCGGTGAGCCTTCAGGTGAGGAAGCAGCCATGACCATCTTCTCGACCAGCACCAGCGCCTTCTTCGAGCGTTCGCGCAGCGGCATGACCGCGCTGCGCCAGCGCGCCGAGGCCCTGCAACAGCAACTCGGCAGCGGCGAACGGTTGCAAAGCTCGTCGGACGATCCGGTCGCGGCATCGCGCCTTCGCACCCTTGCCCGGGCCGACCGGCTGACGGAGATCGATACAACCAATGCGCAGCGCGCCGCCGCCGACCTCACGCTTACAGATGCGACCCTGTCCGAATTCGCCGAAACCCTCACCCGCGCGAAGGAACTCGCGCTGCAGGCGGGCAACGACACGCTGACCGCCGGCCAGCGCGCCGCCATCGGCACCGAACTCGAACAGATCCACGGTCACCTCGTCAGCCTCGCAAACGCCCGCGATTCAGCGGGTCATGCGCTGTTCGGCGGCGAAGCGGCAGGCAATGCCTACGAGATCGACGGCAGCGGCAACGCTGTCTATCTCGGGACCGGCGGCGCGGGAGAACTCGCGCTGGGCGACGGGCAAAGCGTCACACGCGGGCTGACCGGCCCCGAATTTCTCAATTTCGATCCCGGCACCGGCCCGACCGACACTTTCGCGGTGATCCGCGACCTCGCGCTCGCGCTTGGCGGGGCCTCCGCCGATCCGGCACAGTCCGCGCGCGATGCGCTCGGCGCGCTTTCGGGTGCGCTCGATGCCGTCACCACCAGCCAGACCGTCGTCGGCACCCGGCTCGCCTGGATCGACTTCGTCACCGAACGCCACCAGGATCTCGGCGAGCTTCGCGCCGCCGAAGAAGCGGACCTTGGCGGAACCGACATCGCCTCCACTGTCGCGCAGCTTCAGGAAGCCCTGCTGGTGCTCGAAGCGAGCCAGGCCAGCTTCGCCAAGCTGGCGGGCCTCAGCCTGTTCAACCGGCTGAACTGACCGCCCCGCCCCGGCCCAACACACAGGACCCGTCATGTTTGCAGCAATCGGCATCGTTATCCTCATCGTCATGGTTTTCGGCGGCTTCGCCTTCACCGGCGGCGCGCTCGGCCCGGTGATGCACGCCGTGCCGCACGAAATGCTCATCATCGGCGGCGCCGCGCTGGGCGCGATCGTCACCGGCAACTCCATGCACGAGCTGAAGGCGTTGGGCGGCGGCCTGATGAAGGCGTTCAAGGGGCCGAAGCACACCAAGCAGGATCACATCGACGCGATCATTCTCGTCACGCGGCTGATGAAGCTGCTCAAGACGGAAGGCCCGGTCGCGCTCGAACCTCATGTGCAGGAACCGCAGAGTTCCGCCATTTTCGGCGAGTTTCCGCGCCTGCTGGCGAACCAGCCGCTCGTCGATGTGATCGCCGATACGCTGACGCTGATCGTCGTTTCCTCGGGCACGCTGGAAATCCACGCGGTCGAGGAAGTGATGGACAATGCACTCAAGACCCATTTTCACGAATTGCACGAGCCGCAACATGCCTTGCAGGGCCTTGCCGACGCCCTGCCCGCGCTCGGCATCGTCGCCGCCGTTCTCGGCGTCGTGAAGACCATGGGCTCGATCGACGAGCCGCCTTCGGTGCTGGGCGGCATGATCGGCTCGGCGCTGGTCGGAACCTTCCTTGGCGTGCTGCTCGCCTATGGCATCGTCGCCCCGCTCGCCGGTCGGCTCAAGCAGGTAATCGAGCAGGACGAGATGATCTTCCACGCCGTCAAGCAGGTGGTGATCGCCTCGCTGCACGGCTGGCCTCAGCCGCTGGTGGTCGAAAGCGCCCGTTCGGGCCTTGGCCATGCCTTCCGCCCGGGCCTGTCCGAACTGCTCGACGCGATGCGCGGAAAGTAGCGTCATGGCGGGGGGTAACAGCAAGCGCGGCAAGAACGAATTGCCCGCGCCGGTGATCGTCAAGAAGATCACGGTTGTCGCTGGCGGCCATCACGGCGGCGCCTGGAAGGTCGCCTATGCCGACTTCGTGACCGCGATGATGGCCTTCTTCCTGCTGCTGTGGCTGCTCGGCGCGACCACCGAGGACCAGCGCAAGGGGCTTGCCGACTATTTCACGCCCACTCTGGTCAAGATGAAGGACAAGAGCGCGGGTTCCAACGGCCTGCTCGGCGGCGCATCGATCACCGACGCGGACAGCTATCCCAACCGGCAGGGCCAGACGGGCACCCGCTCGATCACCGTACCGCGCGATGCGACGGGCGGGCCGAAGGAAGGTTCGGGCCAGATCAAGCGTTCGGCCCAGACCCGGCGCGCGGTCGAGAAGATGCTGCAAAGTTCGCCCGAGATGCAAAAGCTCGCGCAGCAGGTGCGGCTGGTCGACACGCGCGAAGGCGTGCGCATCGACCTGGTCGACGATGCCGACTTCTCGATGTTCAGGCTGGGCACCACGATCCTCACGCCGGAGGCGCGGACCCTGCTGGGCGGCATTGCGAAGGCCGCAGCACCGGGCGGCGCGGAGCTGACCGTGCGCGGCCATACCGATGCCCTGCCCTGGCGGGCGGGCCATGTGGGCAACAACTGGTCGCTTTCGGCCGGGCGCGCAGAGGCGACACGGCAGGCCATGCTGGCCGACGGGATCGGCGCGGACAAGTTCCGCCGGATCGAGGGCGTTGCCGACCGTGAGCCGCTCATCCCCGGCGATCCCGGCGATCCGAGGAACCGGCGGATTTCAGTGACGGTGCTGGATTAGGGGAACTCCTCAAGCCGTCACCCCGCGCTCGACGCCGCGCGACGGTCAGGCATCTGAAGACAAGATGGCGAGAAACAGATCGCGGTTCATCTATTGTACTCCGAGGAAAATAGACCGTGGAAATTGCCCAAGGGGATCGTTGGATAATCTTCGGCTTTCATCTTGAGTCGCCGGGGCCCGGTTAGCCACACCAACCGCTTTTCGATGCCTGTTGTCACCGGATCGTCGGTCATCTGCACGGTGATGCGTTTCAGCGAGACGCCCTCGCCGAACGTGGCGGCAAGATCGTCGGGATCGACCAGCTCAACTGAGGTCGGATCGTCGATGTCCCGGAACGTCACCAGCATGGGATAGCCGGAGCGTTCCTGTCGTTGACCAGCCAGTGGCAACATGCGCGGTAGAACCGCGAGCTCGCCCATATCCTTCATGGCCCGAACCATACGAACGTAGTCGTAGTCTCCACGAGGCCTGAGCGGCTTGAGCGCGTCAATCGGCCAGCCCGCCGCCGCGTCCGCGCTCTCCTGCGATCGGAGTAAAGCGAACAGGACTTTACCGTGAGGTAGGTCAACTGCCACCGCTTCGCCGCGCACATCGGTGCTGATGCCTCGCGCCTCGGGAAAAGTGATGCTATTTTCGCCTGTCTCGCTGACATCGACCTCAAGCACGCTCGATCCGCTGCGCAGTCCCTTCGGTGTCTCGACCTCGACTGTAAGGCGATAGCGGAACGTTTCGCTGCGACTGCAACCACTCAGCGCCAGCGCGGCGAGGCACAGGATCAGCGGAGCAAGGACATGCCGCAGGGTCATGGCCCAGCCTAACAGCCCCGCGCTTGCCGGGAAGTAAAGAACGCGGATCGCCAGGAAATCCCGTATCGTCATTCCCGCGAAAGCGGGAATCCAGTAACTTCCAGCAATGCCCCATGAAAGGTCGCCCGCAGTCTATGTCCTCGCCTCGAAGCGAAACGGGACGCTTTACATCGGCGTGACCAGCAATCTTGCCGGACGGATTTCCCAGCATCGAGAGGGCGCGCATGAGGGGTTTGCTAAAAAGTATGTCGTGCATCGACTCGTCTGGTTCGAGCATCACGCCACGATGGAATCGGCAATCCTGCGCGAAAAGCGGCTGAAGAAATGGAACCGCGCCTGGAAACTGGAGTTGATCGAGCAAGCGAACCCGGAGTGGCGCAATCTTGCGGAAGATATTGGATTCGAACCGCTGACCTGACTGGATTCCCGCTTCTGCGGGAATGACGTGTGAGTGCGCCGTTGGTCTGACTGGATTCCCGCTTCCGCGGGAATGACGGAAGGGCTCACGTAAATGGCGGAAGGCCGGAGAATGCCTGCTGTCCTACACCGTCCTCGCCGCCGTATCGTCCCACGCATGGACGAAGACCGCAACTATATCCTGGCAAGCGTGCGGGTTTTCCGCGAGCCTAATGTGTGTCACCCTACCCATCCAAGGCTGTGCAATTCTGCGCCTCTGCAGGGTGCGGACAGACCCGGACACAGTGTCACCTGTGTCACCCTCGATGCTGGCACCCACGCCAAAACCCGGCGGCTCCATGAAGGAACCGCCGGGCCTGGTAGTGGCTTTCCGGGCCTGGAAAGCCGGGGGGAGGGCTTGTTTCCAGTGCCGAAGATGTTGACACATCCGGCCCTGGCTTCGCTCAAGCGCCGCGCGGGCTACTTACCGCAGCAGCGACAGCACGTTCTGCTGGCTCTGGTTGGCCTGCGCGATCATCGCCGTCGAAGCCTGGCTCAGGATCTGGGCCTTGGCCATCGCGGTCGTTTCCACCGAATAGTCGGTATCCTCGATCCGGCTGCGGGCGTCGGACAGGTTGGTCGCGTTCGAGGTCAGGTTGTTGACCACCGATTCAAGACGGTTCTGGCCGGCGCCAAGCGTGGCGCGAGCAGCATTGATCGAGTCCAGCTCGGTGTCGAGCGTGCCGAGCAGCGTGTTGGCCGCGGTTGCGCTCGAAACGTCGTAGGAGCCCGCAGCACCGCCGCTGGCGGCCAGCGAGGTGAGGTCGGCCATGGCGAGATCGACCGTGTCGGCGCTGTTGGCGCCGGTCTGGATCGTCACCGTCGCGGTCGAACCGTCGAACAGGGTCACGCCGTTGAACTCGCTGTTGGTGATGACCTGATCGATCTGAGCGGTCAGCTCATCGACTTCCGCCTGCATGTAAACGCGGTCGGTGGCGTCCTGATAGGTGCCCGAGGCCGACTGCGTGGCCAGCTCGCGAACGCGCTGGATCATGTTGGTGACTTCCGAAAGCGCGCCTTCGGCGGTCTGCGCGAGCGCGATGCCGTCGTTGGAATTGCGGATCGCCTGGTTCATGCCGCGCACCTGCGCGGTCATGCTCGTGGCGATGGCCATGCCGGCCGCATCGTCCTTGGCGCTGTTGATGCGCTTGCCGGTCGACAGGCGCTCCATCGCGGTACCGAGCATCTTGTTGGCCGAGTTCGAGGCGTTCGATGCCTTGAGCGCGCTGATATTGGTATTGATGACTGCCATGATGGTACTCCCTAGCAAATCTCGATTTCGGTCGGGCCGACCGGACCATTCCGGTGCACCCGCCAGCCACCAGACCGGCAATCGGAAGCGGGGATTAAGCGGGCCGGGCGAAAAAAGAGGATCGGATGCCGGTGCGGAAATAAGGGTTAATACAGGGCCTTAACTTTCCCATTCGTTTGCCGTTGAGTGCGAAAACGCCCCCTGAAACTTGGTTAACGCCAGTGGGGGACTAACAGTGACTGCGATCACTTTCGCGCAAGGAACAAGGGACAGGCACGCGGCCCTGCTGCAACGTCTGGCGGCAGTCGGCGACACGCTGTTTTCGGGGCAGGCAATCCATCTGCGCGATGCAGGCGACGACACGCTGCCGCCGCCGCGCGCACGGGTCATCGATCTCGAACGCGGCGAGCGATGCGAAATTGCCCGCTGCGGACCGGCCCACATGCGCGTCACCTACAGCGATCCGCTGAGCGAGACCGCGTTGGGCATGCTGGTTGCCGCAATGGCCAGCAAGGGCGAGGCGCTGGCCGTCGACCCCGAGAGCCTGTCGGTCTTCGCGCTGGCCGAACGTATCGCGAAAAGCGACGTGCCGGTGCTGATCGGCGGACCGACCGGAACGGGCAAGGAAGTGCTGAGCCGCTTCATCCATGCGAAGAGCGCACGCGCGGACGGTCCGTTCGTCGCGGTCAATTGCGCGGCCATGCCCGAGACAATGCTCGAGGCCATGCTGTTCGGCCACCGCAAGGGCGCCTTCACCGGCGCCAATGCCGAAAGCGAGGGTTTCATGCGCGCGGCCGACGGCGGCACCCTGCTGCTCGACGAGATCGCCGAGATGCCGTTGCCGCTCCAGGCCAAGCTGCTGCGCGCGCTTCAGGAACAGGAAGTCGTCCCGATCGGCTCGACCACGCCGGTCAAGGTCGACGTCCGGATCATTGCCTGTGCCAACCGCGATCTCCCCTACGAGGTATCGGAAGGGCGCTTCCGCGCCGACTTGTTCTACCGTCTCAACGTCTTCCCCTTGATGCTCACCCCTCTGGCGCAACGTCGGGCCGACATTCCCGTTCTCACCTATGCCCTGGCCATGCGTCACAGCGAGCACGAAAAGTCCGCGCCCATGATCGCCGACGAAGCCCTTGCCATGCTTGCGGCCCACGCCTGGCCGGGCAATGTGCGCGAGTTGGAAAACGTTATCCGCCGCGCCATGCTGCTCGCTCATGGCGCGGCACGGATCGAAGCTGAGCATGTGGTGTTCGACAGACCCATATCGCTGGTCGGTTCCGCGCCCCCGCTTGCCATGACTGCTGCCTCTGTCGACACCGATCTTGCCAGCATCGTTCGACAGTCTGAGGCCGAAGCCATCGTCCAGGCGCTCGCCGAAAATGGCGGCAACCGTCTGCGCACGGCCGCAGCACTGGGCATCTCAGAGCGCACCCTGCGCTACCGGCTCGCCGCCATGCGCGATGCCGGAATTGAAATCGGCCGCCGCGCGGCTGGAGGCGCACGATGAACCCGGTCGGCTCTCCCGGCGCGAGCGTCCAGCAGCTGATCGCCATGCGCCAGCAGATCATCGAGCGTTCCGATGCGCTCAAGGCCCTGCACGCACCCACGCCGCCCGCTCCGGCGCCAGCCGCGGAGCAGGCAAACGGCTCCTTCGCACAGGCGCTTGGCGGCGCGTTGCAACAGGTCAATGCCACGCAGGCGAAAGCCGAGTCACTTGGCGAGGCTTACCAGCGCGGCGAGGTGACCGATGTCGCCAAGGTCATGCTCGCCCGTCAGGAGGCCGGTCTGGCTTTCGAAGCGACCCTTCAGGTCCGCAACAAGCTGCTGTCCGCCTATCAGGACATCATGCGGATGGGTGTCTAGGGCCTGCCCGGACACAACACGCGGCCATGGCCGGAGACGGAAAACGGTCAGTTCAAGGAACGAGGATGAAGGACATGCTGGCATATTCTAGGACGAGAGACGCCGAAATGGCCGTTTTCCGTCCGGCCCCTTCGGGGTTCGGCCCGGATCGGCCCCTGCATTGTCGCTCGCGCTCGACAGATGCCCAATCTGCCTTCGCGCTCACTCCGCGCAGGAACCGATCCGGGTCACGAACCGTGGCTCGCGCGGTGTATCCGGGCAGGCCCTCGTAGATGGCTGACCTCGTCCCCTCCCCCGCGTCCGCCGCGCCCGAGCCTTCGGCGCTGAGCCTGCTTACCGATCCGGCAGGCGGCTCCATGGGCCAGCGGCTGTCGGCCTTCGCCGCGAGCGAAGGCCTGCGTCGCCTGCTGCCGGCCTTTGTCGGCGTTGCCGCTCTCGGCGGCGCAGCACTGGCCTGGTCCATGCTCTCGCCCGCTCCGCAGCGGCTCCTTTACTCGCAGCTCGACGACAGCGCGCGCGCCGCAATCGTGCCCGCGCTGGATCAGGCGGGTATCGATTACGCAATCGACAGTTCCACCGGCGCGCTGACAGTGGCGGAGGACGATTTCTACAAGGCGCGCATGCTGGTCGCCAGCGACGGGGGGCTCGCCGCGCCCGAAAGCGGCGTAGAGATGCTCGATTCGCTGCCGATGGGCGCGAGCCGGATGATGGAAGGTGAGCGCCTGCGCGCTGCGCGCGAGCGCGACCTGATGCTCACCATCAAGGAAATCGAGGGCGTCGAATCGGTGCGCGTCAATATCGCCGAGGGCGAACGCTCGGCCTTCGTGCGCGACACCATCGCGCCCAGCGCCTCGGTCATGCTTCGCCTTGCGCGCGGCAAACAGCTTTCGAGCGCGCAAGTGGCCGCCGTGGTCAACCTCGTCGCCGCATCGGTTCCGGGCCTTGCGCCCGAGGCCGTGCGCGTCGCCGATCAGCAGGGCCGCCTGCTTTCCGATCGTTCCAGCCAGCAAAGCGACCGGCTCGACCTGCAATCGCGCATCGAACAGAAGTTGCGCGAACAGCTCTCGCGGCTGCTCGTGCCGATGCTGGGCGACGGCAACTTTTCCAGCGAGATCCAGGTCGAGCTCGACATGGACGAAGTGACCCGCGCGCGCGAAGCCTATGACAAGGAAGGCGTCGTCCGCTCCGAGACCGACGAAAAATCGACAGCGAGCGCAGCTGGAACCGCCTCCGGCGTTCCCGGTGCCACCTCGAACACGCCGCCGCCCGCCGCGCAGGCCGCCGACCGTCCGCCGCAAGGGACCGAGGGGCAGACCGCGCCGAACGGAACGGTCAACGGCCAGAGCCGCACCGCGCGCACCTATGAACTTGGGCGCGAAGTTTCCGTGGCGAACACCACGCCCGGCGGGATCAAGCGCCTGTCGGTCGCGGTCGCGGTCAGCAACGCGGCGATGAAGGGGGCCAAGCCCGCCGACATTGCCCAGATCGAGAAGCTCGTTTCCTCGGCGGTCGGCGCCGACAGCGAGCGCGGCGATGCCGTGACGGTGGTGGTGCGCAAGTTCGAGCCGGTCGCCGAAGAGGAAATCCCGTTTTACGAAACGGGATGGTTCGCGGGACTGATCCGGCAGGGTTCCGCCCTGCTCGCCGTCCTGCTTGTGCTGCTTTTCGCGGTGCGCCCGGTCATGCGGATGTTGCGCGGCGGCCAGGAGGCGGACGAAAGCGATGACTTCGACGCGCTGGATGACGAAACAGGTGACGCGACCGGCCCCGATGGCCTTGCCCGGACAGTCGGTGGCGTGGTCGATCGCGAGCGCCTCGACGCCAAGGTCGGGCTCGCGCGCCGGATGGTCAGTGAACAGCCCGACAGCGCCGTCGCCGCCCTGCGGCTGATGCTGAGCGAAGATGCCGCGCGCCTTGCCGCCCCCGATACGGAAGCCACGGCATGACCGCGCCCGCACCCCTTCCCGTCGATCCCACCGCCGATGCGGCGGTGCTGGTGATGCTGCTCGAAGAGAGCGAAGCCGCTGCGATCCTTGCACAGCTCAGCCCAGACGAACTCGGCCTGCTGGGCGAGCGGATGTGCGAGCTTGGCAATGTCGCGCCCGAGGCCATCAATACGGCCATCGCCGGATTTCTCGACCGCACCGAAAGCCTCGGCCTGGTCGATGCCGACAGGCTGGGCCGTGTCCATTCGCTGATGACCAGCGCGGTCGGCGAAGTGAAGGCCGACAACGTGATGCAGCGCATCGCGCCCGGCCCGGTTCATTCGCCCGCGCTCGACATCGTGCGCTGGCTGACGCCGGAATCGCTGGTGCCGCTGGTCGTGGGCGAACACCCCCAGGCGCTCGCCGTGCTGCTGCTCCAGATCGAACCGCAAATCGCGGCGCAGGTGCTGCACGCGCTGCCCGAAGCGATACAGCCCGAAGTGGTGCGGCGCCTTGCATCGCTTGGCCCGCTTCGCCCGGAGGCGCTGGCGGTGCTGGAAGAAGTACTGAACCGGCGCATCGCCGAATGCCATGGCAAGGCGATGCTCCAGTTGGGTGGGCCGCGCGAAGCGGCCGAAATCATCAACTCTGCGGGCAAGGCCGCGAGCGCGCGGATCATGCCGGCCATCGCCAAGGCCGACAAGGCTCTGGCGCGCCGCATCGAGGAAGAGATGTTCACTTTCGAGCACCTCTTCGCGCTTGGCGCGCAGGACATGGGCGCGTTGTTGCGCGAAGTCGATTCCGACGTGCTGATCGACGCGCTCAAGGGCATTGCCGAAGACCGGCGCGAGCTGTTCTTCGTCGCCATGTCCTCACGCGCCGCGGACGGCGTGCGCGACGAAATCGCCACGCGCGGGCGGATGAAGTCCGCCGATGTCGAGGCGGCGCAGCGCGCCATGGTCACTGTCGCCCGAAGGCTCGCCGCCGACGGCACCATCTCGTTCGGATCGGACGATGACGAATTCGTCTGAGCGACAGGTGGTTTGCCTTGCAGCCCTGAACCAGTCGACCGGGTTCCGGCCCTCGGCGCGGTTCGGCGGCGTGGCACCTCCCGAACCTGCGCCGGAAGATCCCGATCCGCTGGCTGCGGCAGTTGCGCAGGCGCATGCCCAGGGCTTTGCCGAAGGGCGCGCCGAGGCGGAAGCCGAAGCAAGAGCCACGCTGGAAGCCCATGGCCTGCTCTCGCTCGCCTTTGAGCGGCTCGATCAGGCCATGGAGGAAGAACTCAGGCTGGCGCTGCGCGAAACGGTCGCCAATCTTTGCGAACATGTGCTGGCGCCGCTGGCGATCGACGAACAGGCATTGCTCGCGCGGATCGACAAGGCGGTGGCGATGCTCTCGCGCAACTACGACGAGCGCACGCTGCGCCTCAATCCCGATGACATGGCGCTGCTTTCCGAGAAACTGCGCGCCGAGTGGTCCGCCCAGGCCGATCCATCGCTGCCGCGCGGCACGCTACGGGTGGAGTCAACCGAGGGCGGCATCGAGGACGGCCCGGAAACATGGCGGCGCGCCATCGCCGATGCACTTGGCCCATGCTGAAACTGGTCAGCCCGATCTTGGCCGATCTCGCCGCCGCTCCGCTCGACCTGACGCCGGAACGATACGGCCTCGTCACCGCCTGCGACAACGGCCTGCTCGAAGCCAGCGGTCTTTCGGTGCCGGTCGGCTCGCTCTGCCGTATCGCGCACGGCCCCACCCGTTCGCTCAGCGCCGAAGTCATCGGCTTTCGCAACGGGCGAACCCTGATGATGATGCTGGGAGACAGCGTGATGCTCCGCCCCGGCGCGCGCGTCTATTCCGAAGGACGCCCCGGCCTCCTGCCGGTGGGTGAGGCCTTCCTCGGACGTGCGGTCGATGGCGAGGCCCTGCCCATCGACAATGGCGGACCGATCCATGCCCGCAGCCTCTGGCCGGCGGGAGGGGTGCGCACCGGCGCGCTCGACCGCAGCCCGGTGAGAATGCCGTTCGAGACCGGTGTGCGCGCGCTCAACGCGCTGACCACGTTCGGTCAGGGCCAGCGCATCGGCGTCATGGCCGGATCGGGTGTCGGCAAGTCGGTGCTCATCGACATGATCGCGCACGGCGCGGACGCCGACGTGATCGTCGTCGGCCTGATCGGCGAACGCGCGCGCGAGGTCTCCGATTTCGTCGAGCGGCATATGGCGGGCGAGAAGCGAGCGCGCACCGTTGTTGTCGCCGTGCCGGCCGACCATGCGCCCAACCTGCGGCTGCGCGGCGCCATGCTGGCAACCTCCATCGCCGAATATTGCCGCGCGGCAGGCAAGCAGGTGCTGCTTATCATGGACAGCCTGACCCGCGTCGCCCATGCCGCGCGCGAGATCGGCCTGCTGCTCGGCGAACCCGGCGCTGCACGCGGCTATCCGCCATCGGCATTGGCGACGATTACCCGGCTGGTCGAGCGCGCGGGCAATTCGGCGGCAAGCGGTGGCTCGATTACCGGGCTTTACACCGTTCTGGCGGACGGCGACGACGAGAACGATCCGGTCGTCGATACTGCCCGCTCGATCCTCGACGGGCATGTCGTGCTCTCGCGCGAACTGGCGCAGCGCGGACAATATCCGGCGATAGACATCGCCGCCTCGCTGAGCCGGGTGATGGTCGACATCGCCTCGCCCGAACATGTTGAGCACGCGCGTCTTTTCCGCGCGCTTTCCGCAACCTACGAGGCGAACCGCGATCTCGTGCTGATGGGTGCCTATCGCGCCGGAGCCGACGCCCAGCTCGATCGCGCCATCGCCATGCACGAGGCGCTTGCCGGATTTCTGGCCCAGCCACCGGGCGCATTCTGCTCGCTTGGTGAAAGCGCCAGGCAATTGGCCGCGCTGGTCGGTGCGGACGCCGCGTAGTGAGTCCCGAACGCCGCAAGCTGGCGCGACTGCAACGTCTCGCCCGGATCCGCGAAGTCGCCCGCCACCAGGCAGCAACCCGTGCGGCCGAGGCGGAAGACGTTTTCGCGCGGGTTGTCGCGCTCGACGGCCAGACAAATGCACTTGCACGCCGCTACGAGGCTCGCGGGCAATGCCGCGACGCCCACAGCCTGCGCCAGCTCGACGCGTTCGTTTCAGGGCTGCGCGCGATGAGCTCTGAAACCGCCCGCCAGATAGAGTCGGCACGCAGCGACGCCGATGCGCGGCAGGCCGATCTCGCTAGCGCCGAGCGGCGCAAGACCGTCGTCGAGGATCGCGCGCGGGACGTGCACCGGATGCTCGAACGACGCCCTGGCAGAACCGCATCGGTCGGCGCGCGCCGATCTGGCACGGTTCTTGATTAACCATGACCGAAGCGCATTTTTCGAGGACTCGCATGGACTTGCTCGCAACAGGCAACACGGTCAAACCCGGCCTTCCGGCCCGGCCCGGCGATGCCGCATCGGATGGCGAAAAGACGGACGAAACGGCGATTTTCGAGGCATTCCTGGGCCTCGCGCTGTCCGTCCCTTCGCCCGATGCGCGGATCGCCGCCGGGCCGGAAGGCAAAACTCCCGAGAGCGAACCGGGGGACGAAGCGACAGAGCCGACCGGCAAAGCGGCAACGGCATCCGGCAACATCTTGCCGGTTCAATTGCCGGTCTTGCCGGAAGCCTACGAGGAACTGCCCGCCCCCGATACGAAAACGGGCATTGCCGTCGCGCATTCGCCCATCGATGCTCTTGTTGAGCCGAAGTCGGTCGATGCCAAGGGCGAGGTCGCTTCCGGCGCCGCTCGTCAGGTTCCGGTTGCAACCGTTCCGCAGGTTCAGGCAACCGAAGCGACAGCGGGGGAAACAATCGCCCCGCCGGGCCAGCAGAGTCCGTCACAAGCGCAGATCAACCGTGTGGTCGCGGACCTTCAACCTCGTTCCACGACAGCGGCAGTCACCCTGCCCGTGCAGAACGAACAGGCCGCACAGCGGCCGACAGCCGACGAACCCATCGCCATGGCCCGCGCTGCGGTGCCCGTAGTCAGGGTGCTCGCCGGACGTCAGGGCACACCGAACGGTTCAGGCGAACCCGCTCCCCTGCCCGACGGCGCGGCTGACGCGGCATTTCAGTCCGCCGATCAGCCACAGGTTACGAAGCCTGCAGGGTCGACCGCGAATGGTCGATCGGAAGCCGCCAGAATCACTTCACAGCCTGCAACGGCGTCCACCGCTCCCGAAACAACCGTCAAGGCAGGCACGCAGGAAGCTCTGGCCACATCCTTGCCGGAAACCGCTTCACAGACAATGGCCGCCACGCGGCCATCCGATCAGGGCACGCCGGTACCGGTCGCACAATCCGTTGCGTCGAACCCAACGTCGACCAGTGCAACGACCGGCCCAGCAGGCACCGATGCTCACGATTTCACCCAGATCGTCGAACGGCTGGCGCGCGCGCGCGACGCCGAACAGGGCGAAGTCGTCCGCTCGACTGTGGCCACCCGCGAATTCGGCGCCGTCGCCATGCAACTGCGTCCTGTCGAGGGACGGCTGCACGTATCCCTGACATCAGCCGATCCCGGCTTCGCTCCGGCCGTGCAGGCGGCCAGCGGGCCCGGCGCGACCGGACAGCAGGCAGCGTCTGACAGCTCGTCCCA
>JAGREJ010000235.1 GCA_020446595.1 Novosphingobium sp.
CGCGCCGCCGCCATCGGCCAGCTTGCGGTCTGGGCCGAACGCATCGGCGTGCCCATCGTCAAGGGGCCGGAAGGCGGCGATCCGGCAAGCGTGGTGTTCGACGGGCTCAAGGCCGCGACCGACCGGGGCATCGACGCGCTGATCGTGGACACCGCCGGTCGCTTGCAGAACAAGCGCGAGCTGATGGACGAACTGGCCAAGATCCGCCGCGTGCTCGGCCGCCTCAATCCCGAAGCGCCGCACGATGTTGTGCTCGTGCTCGATGCCACCAATGGCCAGAACGCGCTGGCCCAGATCGAGACCTTCCGCGAAGTCGCAGGCGTGAGCGGCCTTATCATGACCAAGCTGGACGGCACCGCGCGCGGCGGCGTGCTGGTCGCGGCGGCCGAACAATACGGCCTGCCGATCCACGCGATCGGCGTCGGCGAGAAGATCGACGATCTGCGCCCGTTCGATCCAGATCTGGTCGCGCGCGTGATTGCAGGAGTGGCGTGATGGCGGAGGAAACCAAACCGAAATCCACCTGGGTCAACCTTGCCGTCGATTACGGGCCGATCCTCGTATTCTTCGCGGTCTATCGCTACTATTCGCCCGCCGACGAAGCCGATGCGGTCGGTTCGGTCATGGCCGTGGTGCGCTCGACCGCTGCTTTCGTGATTGCCTCGCTTGTCGCCATCGCCGTGTCGAAGTGGAAGCTCGGACATATTTCCCCGATGCTGTGGCTTTCGACCGCGCTGATCGTTTTCTTCGGATCGTTGACCGTGATTTTCCAGGAATCGTTCTGGATCCAGATCAAGCCGACGGTGATCTATCTGGTGTTCGGTGTGTCGCTGATGGTCGGCTGGCTGCGCGGCGTTTCCCTCATCAAGGTGCTGCTCGGCACGGCGTTCGAGGGTCTGACCGAGCGCGGCTGGATGCTGCTGTCGCGCAACTGGGCGTTCTTCTTTCTCGTCCTCGCTGGCCTCAACGAGGTGCTGCGGGCCATGTTCAACGAGGCGAACGGGCAGTTCGGCACCTGGATAACCGCCAAGCTGTGGGTGTTCCTGCCGCTGACCTTCCTGTTCACCTTTGCCCAGATCCCGATGCTGATGCGCAATGGCATGGCCGAAGACGAGGCAGACGACACGGTAGGCGCGATTCCTCCCGAGTGACCTCGCGAATTGCGGGAAAAAATCGCTGATCGCATGTGACAATCGCGCATTTTGCCGCCATGATTGCGCTTCCGTTTGCCGCATGCGCGGCAGACGTCTTGCGCCAGACGCCAAGAGTGGGAATTTTGAGAGGGGGAACCAATGGCGAAATTCTTTGGAAATCTGCATCTTGTATTGGTCGTCGGCCTGATCGCCGCGATCGTCGTGATGTTCGGCTATGCCGAATCCATCCCGGTCACGGTCAATGCCGTGTTCCGCTGGTTCCACGTGTTCTTCGGCATCCTGTGGATCGGCCTGCTTTATTACCTGAACTTCGTCCAGGTGCCGACGATGCCCGCGATTCCCGCCGAACAGACCGGCGCGATCAACAGCCACATTGCGCCCAACGTGCTGTTCTACTTCCGCTGGGCGGCGCTGCTCACGGTCGTCACCGGCCTGGTCGTCGCCTATGTCAGCGGCTACGTCCACCAGGCACTCGCCTTCCAGGGACAAGGCGCGGTCAATCTGATCGGGCTCGGCATGTGGCTGGCGCTCATCATGGCCTTCAACGTGTGGTTCATCATCTGGCCGGCGCAGAAGAAGATCCTGAACATCGTTCCGGGCGCCACTGACGAGGAAAAGGCGAAGCTGCGCCCACGCGCGCTGATCGCGAGCCGCCTCAACACGCTGCTCTCGCTGCCGATGCTTTACTGCATGGTCAGCGCCAACCTCGGCTGAACCATCGAGACAACGAGGAAGGGCCTCTCCTGCCACAAGCGGGAGAGGCCCTTTGTTCATGCGCGTTACGCAGCCGGATCAGCCCTGGTTCGCGCGGTCGATGCCCTTGCCATCGAGGTTGAGCGCGACGAAGTCCCAGTCGATCGCCTTTTCGAGCAGCGCGTCGAGATAGCCGGGGCGCGCATTGCGATAGTCGATGTAATAGGCGTGTTCCCAAACGTCGATGGTCAGCAGGGGCACCATGCCCTCGTGAGCGACCGGCGTGTCCGCATCGTGCAGCGATGTGACCTTGAGCGTGTCGCCATCGAGCACCAGCCAGCCCCAGCCGCTTGCGAAGTGGCCCGCGCATTCCGCCTTGAGCGCCGCGACAAGCTCTGCCTGAGAGCCGAAATCGCGCTCGATCATTTCCTTGAGCTTGCCTCTGGGCTGCTTGGCTTCGGGAGACAGGCACTGCCAGTAGAACGAATGGTTCCAGATCTGCGCGGAAGCATTGAACAGCTTCGCGTTGCCGGCTGCCGCTGCCTTGCGGATCACGTCGGCGAGGCTGGCGCCTTCAAGGCCGGCTCCCGCCAACTGGTCGTTGGCCTGCGTGACATAGGCATTGTGGTGCTTGCCGTGATGATAATCGAAAGTTTCAGAGGAGAGAATGTCACCGAATGCGTCTTTGGAATAAGGGAGGTCGGGAAGCACGAATGCCACAATTGGTTCCTTTCAAGATTTGAATGTCAGCAAGGGCCAGTCCCGGCATGGGAGTGAGGATCGCCCGTGCTATCCGCATCATAGGGAATGGCCCGGCACGGGGCCAGCCGGGTCCGGAAGAAATCCTCGCCGCGCCCGAAGAATCGGTCATCGGCGTGCCGGACGGGTCAGATTTCGAGCTGGCTTCCCAGTTCGACCACGCGATTGGTCGGCAGGCGGAAGAATTCCATCGCGCTCGCCGCGTTGCGCATCATCCAGCTGAACAGCTTCTGGCGCCAGATCGCCATGCCCGGCTTGTTGGACGCGAGCAGGGTCTGGCGCGACAGGAAGAAACTGGTCTTCATGATCTCGAACGGCCCGCCGCACAGGTTGGTTTCGGCAAGAGCGAACGGAATGTCGGTTTCCTCCATGAAGCCGTAGCGAAGCGTCATGCGGTAGAAACCCTCACCCAGGGCTACGATCTCGCACCGCTCGCCCGGCTCGACATAGGGCACTTCCGAGATCTCGACCGTCAGCACGACGACGCGCTCGTGAAGCACCTTGTTGTGCTTGATGTTGTGGAGAAGCGCGGAAGGAACGCCGACATTGCTCGATGCCATGAAGATCGCGGTTCCGGGCACGCGCGCCGCGCTGCCATGCGCACTTTTGGCGAACACATCGAGCGGGAGCGCCGATTCGGTCATGCGCTCGCGCATGAGCTTGCGGCCCCTCGCCCAGGTTGTCAGCAGGGTGAAGGCAATCGCGCCAATCATCAGCGGGAACCAGCCGCCGTCGCCGACCTTGGCGAGGTTCGCGGCGAAATAGGCGCCATCGACAATGAAGAACAGCGCAATGACCGGCACTGCCAGCCACAGCTTCCATTTCCACAGGGCGATCAGCAGCACCGCCATCAGGCAGGTATCGATCAGCATCGCGCCAGTGACGGCGATACCGTAGGCCGAGGCGAGGTTCGACGAGTTCTGGAAGATCAGCACCAGAATGATGACCCCCGTCATCAGCGCCCAGTTGATGAACGGAATGTAGATCTGACCCGCCGTTTCCTCGCTGGTGTGGTGGATCGAGAGACGCGGTATGAAGCCGAGCGAGATCGCCTGGTGCGTGATCGAGAAAGCACCGGAAATAACGGCCTGACTGGCGATGAAGGTGGCGCAGGTCGCCAGGATCACGAGCGGCAGGCGCAGCACTTCCGGAGCGAGCACGAAGAAGGGGTTTTCGATGGCTTCGGCCGCCCCGACACTGTCGAGGCTCATTATCATCGCGCCCTGACCGAAATAGTTGAGGACCAGGCAGGGCATGACGAAGCCGAACCAGGACATGCGCATCGGCCCCCGCCCGAAATGGCCCATGTCCGAATAGAGCGCCTCTGCGCCCGTCACGGCCAGAACGACGGAGCCCAGCGCAAGGAAGCCGAGCATCTTGTCGGTCAGGAAGAACTGGATCGCATACCACGGGTTGAGCGCCCACAGGATGGCCGGATTCTCGACCAGATGGACGATCCCGAGCACGGCAAGGACGATGAAATAGACCGTCATCACCGGTGCGAAAAGCGCGCCGACCTTGGCCGTCCCACGCCTCTGGATCAGGAAAAGCGCGGCAAGCAGCACGAGCGCGATCGGCAGCACCAATGGTTCGAGACGCTGCTCCACCACTGTCAGGCCTTCGACGGCCGACAGCACCGAAACAGCCGGCGTAATCATCGAATCGCCGTAGAACAGGGCCGTCGCGAAGACCCCGAGCAGCACGACAACTCCGCCAAAGCGCGTCTTGCTGACGCTGTTCGAAATAAGCGCCACCAGCGCCAGGCTGCCGCCCTGCCCCTTGTTGTCCGCGCGCATGAGAATGCTGACATACTGGAGCGCGACAACGATCGTCATCGACCAGAAGATCAGGCTGACAACGCCCAGAATGTGCAGGTCGTCGAGCGCCAGCGGATGCGGACCGACGAAAGTTTCGCGAAAGGCGTAGATCGGGCTGGTGCCGATATCGCCGAACACCACGCCGATGGCGCCGAATGCCAGTTTGGCGACATTGTTATTGCCGCCGTGATGGCCGCCCTGGGGGGGCTCGGACGGATTACCCGCCGACACAGAATCACTCATTCATGCGCCCCATCGATGACCGGAATCGCGTGCCGTGAAAGGCGTGGCGCTTAGCAGCATGACAGGGCAGCGGCAACGCCAGTTATCGGCCTGCCGCCTTGCTGGCCTGCATCGCGATCAGCAGGTCGAGACGCGCAAGCCGCTCCGTCAGCATTTCGCGCCACGGCGCGTCGTCGGGCGTGCGCTCCAGCAGGTCCGCCCACAGCTCCCGCGCCTCGGCAAATCTGCCCGATTGCGCCAAAGCCAGGCCAAGAAAATAAGGCGGGCCGGGACTTTCAGGCGCGGCCCGTTCCGCGTTACTATAGGCGTGAAGTGCGGCGGGCGTGAGCAATCCGTCGGCATGGGCGACCAGCGCATTTCCGAGCGCCAGCCAAGCCTGAGCATTCTTGGGATCGTCGTCGACAGCGCCAAGCAGCAC
>JAGREJ010000236.1:0-1303 GCA_020446595.1 Novosphingobium sp.
GGATCCCGGCGACACCATCGAAGTTGCGGCCCAGAGCACTGGCATCGATGCTGGCGTGCTCAATCAGGTGCGCGATGCCATCGGCGGGGAAGGCTCGCTCGCAAGTTTCGCCAGCATGCTAGACCGCGATGGCGACGGCAATCCGCTCAACGATATCGCCGGCCTGGCTGGCGGTCTGTTCGGCAAGAAATAGCGAAAGCCGATAAGAAAGGCCGCGCCGGAACTCCCGGCGCGGCCTGCTCGTTTGCTGGTAGGCCGAAAATCAGTCGAGCATGTCGGCCGGAACCTTGCCGCCATTCTTCGCCAGTTCCTGCATGGTCGCCTTGAGCAGCCAGATGTTGTCTTCGGCCGACCCCGAATAGTCGGTCCGGCCCAGTTCCTGCGCCAGTTCCTTGCGGTTGTCGTAGCTCGAATCGATCCCGAGCAGCTTGAACAGATCGACGATCGACGTGCGCCAGTTCAGCTTGTCAGCGCCGCTCATCGCGGAAAGACTGGCTTCGACATCGACCTCGCTGACGCTCGCAGGTGCGGCAGCCGGAGCGGCGGTTGACGGTGCAACGGCGGGTTTCGGGGCTTCGGCGGCCTGCGCTTTCTTGCCGAAGATTGTGTCCTTGATCTTGGAAAAGATGCTCATTGCAAGGCTCCTTGGATTATGGTTGGTTGAGCGCGATCACGGCGAAACCGTGAGTGTGTTGCTAATGCCGTAGTCTGTCAATCGTGTGTCATCTCACGGCTTTTCGGCGAACCAGTCGAACCACCTGAAAGGATCGCAATCATGAATATCGGCGCCATGCTCCAGGAAACGGGAGCCATCGACAGCATCGCCAAGGAACTGAACGTCGATCCGCAGATTGCCCGCACGGCGGCGGGGGCCTTGCTGCCCGCAATTGTCGCGGGACTTGGTCGTCAGCAGGTTGGCGCGGGTAGTTCGGCCGGAGGCGGCCTGGGCGATATTCTCGGCAGTGTTCTGGGCGGATCCGGCGGAAGCGGTGCCGGTGGTGGTCTGGCGGGAGGGCTCGGCGGAATCCTGCTCGATCAGGTGCTGAACCAGGATCCCACGCCCGTGCAGAACGGGAATGATATTCTCGGCCAGATCTTCGGCAACAAGGACGTGAGCCGCGGTGTCGCCGAAGAAGTCGCGGGGAGCACCGGAATCAGCTCCGATCTCATCAAGAAAATGCTGCCAATCCTCGCCATGGCGGTGGTCGGCTACATGATGAAGCAGAACGATGGCAAACAGGGCGGTGGTGCGCTCAGCGGTGCGCTTGGCGGCCTCGTGGGCAGCATCGTGCAGGGCATGGTC
>JAGREJ010000236.1:1407-5635 GCA_020446595.1 Novosphingobium sp.
GTCCGCGAGCTTGCGTCGCGCCGCTTCGCGCAGCCGCACGATTTCGCTGTGTCCAACCTTGTAGCCGCACGCCTGTCCCGGCCAGGAACAGTATCGGTCCACTTCGTTGGCGGTCTCGGCGGGGGAGAGTCCGATCTCGTGCCGGAACCAGCTATTGGCCTGTTCGCGCGACCAGCCCTTCGCATGAAGTCCGGTATCGAGCACCAGCCGCGCCGCGCGCCACGCCTGATTCTGCAGGTAACCCAGCCGACCTGCTGGAAATTCGTCGTAGGCGCCCAGTTCGTCGCCCAGTTGCTCCGCATAGAGCGCCCAGCCTTCGCTGTAGGAATTGAACGCCAGCATCGAGCGGATCAGCGGCATCGAGCGGCTGTATTCGCCCTGCCAGACATGGCCGGGAATCGCCTCGTGGTGGACAAGTGTGGGAAGATCGTATCTGCGGTGCAGATCGGTGGTGTGCAGGTTGATCCACATCCGCCCCGGTATCGATCCGTCGATGGATCCCGCTCCGCCATAGGCGCTCGGCGCGCCAAGCTCCTCGGCGGGGGGAAGGCGTTTTACCTCGACATTGCCGGGAGCGAGGCGGACGAACGCACGCGGCATCTGCGCCTTGATCCATTCGATGCGCCCGCTGATGAAGTCGATGATTTCGGCCCGGCCCTCGTCGTTGTCCGGGAAACGGTAGCGTTCGTCTTTCGCCAGCGCCGCCATGCGCTCGCCGGTCGAGCCCTGCGTATAGCCAAGCTCGCGCAGGATCGGTTCCATGCGCGCCTGGATCGCGGCCAGTTCCTCCAGCCCGCGCGCGTGGACCTCGTCAGGAGTAAGTCGCGTCGTCGTGGCCGCCCGCAGGGACCAGGCGTACCATTCCGACCCGTGTGGGCGCGAGCCAATGCCGGGCACTGAACTGGCCTGGGCGAGGTGCCGCTCCATGACGGCCAGTTGCCGTTCGAGGGCTGGCAGGATCGCGCTGACGACAATGCTCCTGCTGCGGGTCTCCCAGTCGCCGGGTATGTTCGCGGTGCGCCTTACCAGCGAGGAAACGAGCACGCCGCCGCGATCGGCAAGACCTGCGATCGACCTCTGCATCTGTTCGACGGTGCGTTTCAGGAGAAAATCGGGCGGAATCAGCCCCACGGCTTCGGCTGAAGCGATCCTGTCCAGCTCGGCGTCCAGCTGGGCAGGCATCTGCCCGAGCCGCTCGCAATATGCCTCGGCATCGTCGGCACAGCGAACCGGGTGGCTCGAATCGAGAAAACGCGGCAGGTCGAGATAGGCGCCGACATTCTGGATCACGACGTAGGGCGTATTGCGCCAGCCACCGACCGCGACTTCGCCATAGGGTAATGCGAGCCCTTCAAGCGCAGTGGCATAGGCGCTTTCGACCACGGCGAGACTGGTTTGTGTCGATGGATCGAGCGCGGACTTGTCCACGGCGCGCGCCGCTGCAAGGTCGCTCTTCAGAACGGCAGCGAGTCGCGCGACGCCGTCTTGCGACTTGTCCGAAAGCCGGTGCCGCATCCCGGCATGTTCGCCAGTGTCGAGGCCAAGCTCCGTCGCGCCTTCCGGCCCCAGCTCGAGCAGGTGCCAGGCGATCTCGTCGAGCAAGGTCGATGCATCGCGAGGCGATGGCGATGTGCTGGCGGCAATCCCCGACTGGACGCACGACGGCAAGGCAAGCGATGCGCTTGCCGAACCGATGAGACCAAGGGCTTTGCGACGCGATAGCTGAGACATTGTCATCGCCGCCACTTGAGCGCGCACCGTTGCGAAGTCAAACCGGCATTGACGCGGCCTGCGCGGTTTGTCAGCGATGCCGTCACGATGACCGATATTGCGCTTTCCCTCATGGTTCTGACCACGCTCGCGCTGATTGGCGGCGCGGTGTGGCTGTGGCGCAGGAAGCGCGCGGGGCGACGGGCTCTGCTGATGCTCGTGCTCGCCGCTGTTATCGCCATGAATGTCGCACTGTGGGTCGTTCCCGACGAGAGCGGCCAGTCGCTCGCGACCGCCGCGTCGGACCGCTGATGCCTATTTGATAGGGCAATCCGGCGACAGGCGCATGTCGAGATAGTTGTCGACCGAGCGCATCAGGTCATCCATCTCGTTCTCGAAGAAATGATTGGCGCGCGGAATCTCGTCGTGGTGGATGGTGATGTGCTTCTGCGTGCGCAGCTTGTCGACCAGCTTCTGCACTGCACCGGGAGTTACCACGGTGTCGGCATTGCCCTGAACGATGATGCCTGAAGCGGGGCACGGCGCAAGGAAGCTGAAATCGTACATGTTGGCGGGCGGCGCGACCGAAATGAAACCGCGGATTTCCGGCCGGCGCATCAGCAATTGCATGCCGATCAGCGCGCCGAAGCTGTAGCCAGCGATCCAGGTGGTCGAGGCTTCGGCATGGATCGACTGCACCCAGTCGAGCGCGGCCGCGGCGTCGGAAAGCTCGCCGATGCCGTTGTCGAAGCTGCCCTGACTGCGGCCGACGCCGCGAAAGTTGAAACGCAGGGTGGCAAACCCGCGATCCGAGAAAGTCTTGTAGAGGTGCTGCGTGATCCGGTCGTTCATCGTCCCGCCCGCCTGGGGATGCGGGTGCAGGATCATCGCCACCGGCGCGCGGGGGCGAGGGCCGGGCTGGAAGCGGCCTTCGAGACGACCTTCTGGACCTGGAAAGATAACTGCTGGCATGGTTCAACCCGAATTATTGAATGCAACGTCAGGCAGAGGCGCATGGCGCGCATCATTCTGCAGGAGCGTGCGAAAGGAAACGCGCTCGCTATATAGAAACCGAAAGATTGAAAACAACTTTTGAGCACGGGGCCTTGGAAAGACTTTATCTCGATCATGCCGCCACGACGCCGCTGCTTCCCGTAGCGCGCGAGGCGATGGAGGCAGGCTTCGGCCTGTGGGCGAACCCCTCGAGCCCGCACGCCGAGGGCCGCGCCGCGCGCGCTGCGCTGGAGCAGGCGCGAGTCCGGATCGCCGAAGTTCTTGGCTGGAAGGGCGAGGTCATCTTCACTTCGGGTGCCAGCGAAGCGGTTTCGCTGGCCATTTCGCATTCCGTGCAGCCGCTCAATGCCGTGTCCGCCGTGGAGCACGACGCCGTGCTGAGGCAGGCCGAAGGAGCGGAACGGTTGGCGGTTGACGGACAGGGACGGGTCATTGCCAATGGGGCAAAGAGGCCGGGGCTTGTCGCCGTGCAACAGGTCAACAGCGAGACCGGCATCGTGCAGCCATTGTACGAGATCGGCAACGCGGTGCGCGGCGCGGGAGGGCTCCTGCTCGCCGATTGCGCGCAGGGTGCGGGCAAGATCGGCCTTCCGGACGCCGACATGGCGGTGATTGCTGCGCACAAGTTCGGTGGCCCGATTGGCGTGGGCGCCTTGCTGGTGCGTGACTGGGCCTTGTTGAAGCCCTCGGGCGGGCAGGAACGGGGCTATCGTGCAGGCACGGAGAACCTGCCCGGCGTGCTCGGCATGGCCGCTGCGCTGGAGGCGGGAAACGCCTGGATGGAAGAGGCCGTGCGGCTGCGCGCGGTGCTGGAGCAGGGCATTGTGGAAACGGGCGGTGAAGTGATCGCCGCCGGGGCGGAGCGGCTCGCCACGATTGGCTCGTACCGGATGCCGGGTGTGGCCTCGGCGGTGCAGCTCATCCGCTTCGACAGCGAAGGAATCGCGGTTTCGGCAGGCAGCGCCTGTTCATCCGGCTCGCTCAAGCCCAGCCATGTGCTCAAGGCCATGGGCCTGGACGACAAGGCGGCAGGCGAGGTTATCCGGGTGTCCATCGGGCGCGAGACGAACGAGGCCGAAATTGGCAGATTTCTGGCTGTCTGGCGCGAAATAGCGCGGGGCAAGGCGGCGGCATGATCTATCTCGACTATCAGGCGACGACGCCGCTTGCGCCTGAGGCGCGCGCGGCCATGCTGCCGTGGCTCGAAGGGCCGGACGGTACTGGCTTCGCCAATCCGCACAGCCCTCACCGCATTGGGCGCGCTGCCGCTGCTGCTGTCGAAGTAGCGCGCGAGCAGGTTGCGGGTCTGCTTCCGCCGGGTGGGCGCGTGGTGTTTACGGGTTCTGCGACCGAAGCGATCAATCTGGCGATTTTCGGGTGCGGCGCGAAGACCTTCGCCGTCTCGCCTATCGAACATGCCGCCGTGCTCGATACGGTGCGTGCGAAGGGCGGAGCTTGTCACATGCTTGCCTGCGACGCCGACGGCCTTGTGCCGGTCGATGCT
>JAGREJ010000237.1:0-2914 GCA_020446595.1 Novosphingobium sp.
GTGGTCAGCCGCTGCTGCATCGCGCGGATCTGATCGACCGTGACATTGCGCTTGACCTCATAGGCCTTGCCTTCGGCCCGCTTGGCGGCCTCCTTGTCGTCCTTCGGTGCATGATCCAGCACGATAATGTCGGGATGATTGAGCGGAGATGGCGCTGGCTGCCCCGGATGCCTCACCAGTTCGGCCGCGGCGGCGCGGGCAAAGGCCCGTTTGCCCAGCCCTCTTGGGCCGGACAGCAGCCAGGCATGGTGCATCCGGCCCGAACCGATCGCCGCGCACCATTCGCGCCACGCCTCTTCCTGACCGATGAAGGATGTGCTCGCAGTCATGCCCTCTTCGCCTGCATCTGGTCCACGGCTGCCATGATCGCGGCATGCGTCTGCTCGGGAGAGCCATTGCCGTCGATCCGGGCGAAGCGATGCGGTTCTTGCGAGGCAAAAGTGTCGAAAGCTTGCGCCACCCGTGCGTGATAGCCCGCGTCGCGTCCGGCGATGCGATCGCTGGACCCGGCATCTCTTGCCGCGGTCCGCGCCTCGGCCACCTCGGGATCGACCGCGATCAGCAAGGTGAGATCGGGCAGCAGGCCCGCGCTGCCAATGCGGTGAAGCGCGAGAATGTCCTCGTCGGGCAAGCCGCCTCCTCCGCCTTGGTAGGCCCTGCTGGAATCGACGAAACGGTCGCAGATTACCCATTTGCCAACCGAGAGAGCAGGCTCGATCAGCCTTGCCACATGATCGGCGCGGGCCGCCGCGAACAGCAGCGCCTCGGTGCGCAGGTCCGGCCCCTCGTCCTGCGAGAGCAGGATGGAACGGATCTGTTCGGCCAGTGGCGTTCCGCCCGGCTCGCGCGTGAGAACGACCGCGATGCCGCGCTGCGACAGCGCATCGGCGAGCAGGCGCGCCTGGGTGCTCTTGCCAGCCCCCTCCCCGCCTTCAAGCGCGACGAATCTGCCTCGTGTCATGAGAACAGGTTCATAAACCCACTGATGAGCCTGTCTATGGCGCTGCCCTTGCCTACTGCTTCAGCAGCGACGAGCGGCACGCGCCCGACGGGGGTCGTGCCCTCCTGGATTTCCAACTCTGCCACCTGCTGGCCCTTGGCGATCGGTGCTTTTATTGGTCCTTGGTATACCACCCGCAGGCGGATCGGTTCCTTGCTCGCTCTCGGAACGGTCGCATGGATCGGATATTTCGATGTCAGCGCCACGGCAGGCGCTCGGCCGCCTTGCACTTCGGCTTTGGCGATCTGCGCCCCCGCCGCGAACAGCGGTCGCGCGCGCCACTCGGCAAAACCCCACTCGAGCAGGGCGCGCGACGCCTCGGCCCGCTCCGCCTCGCTCCGCGCACCGCCTACCACCATCACCAGCCTGCGCCGATCACGCTCTGCCGAGCCGAGGAAATTGTAACCTGCTTCGTTGGTGAATCCTGTCTTGATGCCGTCTGCGCCCTCGACCACGCCGGTCACCGGATCGTGGCTGTAAAGCATGCGATCGTGCCACTTGAACGACGTGTGCCCTGAATAGCGCGCATAATCCTGCGGAAAATCGCGGATCGTGGCGCTTGCGAGCCGCGCAAGATCGTTGGCGGTAACATAGGTCTTGCCGCCATCGGGCCAGCCGTTGGCGCTGGCGAAATGGCTGCCCGTCATGTCGAGTTGCCGTGCCGCCTGGTTCATTAGGTAGGTCCAGCCCTTGATACCCCCGCCGTGGCCTTCGGCGAGCACCACCGAGGCATCGTTGGCCGATGCCGTCATGATCCCGTGGAGCAGGTTGTCGACACTTACCTTCTCGCCCGCCTCAAGGTACATGCTGGTGCCCTTGCCGCTCCATTGCGCGGCAATTTGTGGTTTCACGGTGAGCAGCGCCTGGCGGTTAAGCCGCCCCTTCGCCATCTCCTCGAAGGCGACATAGGCCGTCATCACCTTAGTCATCGATGCGGGCAGGAAGCGTTTGCCGGGGTTGCGTGCATAGAGCACCTGGCCCGATCCGAGATCGACCAACAGTACCACCGGCAATTTGGCAATTTCGGGTGGCGGTGCGGGCGGAACCGGAATTTCAATTTCGGCAGCAGCAGGCGACACGCATAACGCGGCGCAAACTGCTATCGCGAATTTCGGGAACATCTTGCCTCCGGACCGGCGAAACCCGTCCGGTAGGATCAGTTCACGCGCCGGACTATCGCATCGCCATAGCCCGCAGCACGGGCCTTGCCCAGTGCGGCGTCTATTTCCGCCTTGCTGGCAAGCGGCCCGATACGCACGACCCACAGGCCGCTCGCCTTGCTGACCGATGCGTCGACCGGGGCAGCCACCCTGTTGGCGTTGGCCTTGCTGGAGAACGCGCCGATCTGGACGAAGGTGCCTGTTGTCGCAGGCGTCGCCGGGGCCGGAGGCGTCGCTGGCTGATCCGCTGCACCGGCTGCGAGGTTCACATCGGGATCGACCGTGACGGGCGCTGTTGGCATGGGCTGCCTTGGCTGGATAGTGCCTGGCTGAGCCCCATTCTCGTTGGCCAGCTTGCGCTTGAGCGCGGCGAGCAGCGCCACGGGCGTATCCATGCGCGGCGGAACCGGTTCGCCGATGCGAAGCATGGCGCGTTCGGCTTCGGGTGGATTGACCCGGCGCACCCGCACTTCGGCCATCGACGCACCCGCCATGCCCAGTTCCATCGCAGCGGCTTGCGAAAGCCCGATCAGTCCGTCGCCGCGCATCGGGCCACGCTCGGTCAGACGCACCAGAATGGTCCGCCCGGTTTCGAGATTGGTCACTTCGACATAGCTGGGCAACGGCAGCGTCTTGTGCGCGCCCGAAACGCCCGATACCGCGGATTGGTCCGCAAAGGCGTAACCCACCGCGTCGTAATTCATGACGTCTTCGGGGGTGTAGGTGACCCCGTCGATGGTAAACGGATCGCCCA
>JAGREJ010000237.1:2989-5507 GCA_020446595.1 Novosphingobium sp.
CATCCGGCAAGCAACAACGACGCGCAAAGCGCAACAAATCGGCTATCTGGCAATCTCATCTGCAAGCAACCCCACGGACATCGCGTAGTAGTTCGAGCAGTTGTATTGCAGGATGACCCGATAATTCCCGGTTAACAGCCAGGCCCTGGTGCCGGGTCCGTCGGGTTGGAACAGCGCCGTCATGACGTCACCGTCGATCGGGGCAAGCGGCCTTACGCCAAGCGCGCGCCACTCGTTCACCGTTTTCCAGGCCGAATGGCGCTCGTGCACGCGCGAGCAGGTTGGCGGGGCGAGCCGCGAGCCAACGGAATCGGGGTTGAAGCCCGAGGGCAACGCCGCTCCAACGCCCCAGGGTTGACCATGCCGCCAGCCGGCCTTGACGAAATAGTTTGAGATCGAAGCGAGCGTATCGGACGGTGATGTCCAGATGTCGGCATAGCCATCGCCGTCACCATCGGCCGCCGTGGTGAGATAGACGCTCGGCAGGAATTGCGGATAACCGAAGGCCCCTGCCCAGCTTCCCTTCATGCGCGAAAGGGGCACGCCGCGGTCCACCATCTTCATCAGCGCGATCAGCTCACCCTCGAACAGTTCGCGCCTGCGGCCCTCGTAGGCCAGGGTGGCGAGCGAGCGGGCAAGGTCGAAATCGCCGGTATAGCTGCCGTAATTGGTTTCGTGCCCCCAGATCGCGGTAACGACCTGAGGCGGCACGCCGAAACGGCGTTCAAGTGACGGAAGCACGCCCGCGATCTGGCGAAGTTTCGCCTTGCCGCCATTGATCCTTGCGGAATCGACGTGGCGCGACAGATAAGGCGCGAGCGGCGGCGGCGCATTCTGACGACCGGGCTGCGCCGTATCGAGCTCGATGACACGGTAATTGATGGTCAGGCCCGAAAGCGCCCGCGATACGGTGGCCTCGCTCACCCCCTCGTTGCGCGCCTTGGCGCCGACATATTGCAGGTAGGCGTCGAATCCCGCCTGACTGAGCGATTGCGCCGAAGCCATGGAAGACGTGGCGACAAGCGCCAGCGCGGCAATGGCAAGGCGACGAAATGACCGGAACAGCTTCATGGCGGGCAAACTTGCACAAGGTCGGCCTCGTGTGAATGCCCCTTGCGCCGAAATGCACGACTTGCGCGTGCGGAAGTCAACGAGTAGCGGCTGGCAGGCGCGGACAGGTGGCAGAGCGGTTGAATGCACCGGTCTTGAAAACCGGCGTGGGTGCAAGCCCACCGTGGGTTCGAATCCCACCCTGTCCGCCAAAACCGCGCGATCCCTGCGTCAGGCCTCTACGCCTTCACTTCATTGAATTCAGGTGCTGCCAGTCCAGATGGCGTCGAACCGGTGCTGCTCACCCCGCGCACCGCCAGCGACCAGATATTCTTCCCTGGTGGGAAGCGCGGCGAACGGCGGTTGAAAGCCGAGTGCTTCGTATGTGCTCTGCTCAAGGAATGGCGCTGCATCGCCTGCCGCGAGATGAGTTCTTGCCACCGAACCGATTTCCGGCACGTCGAAGCGGAACAGACCTCTTCGTTTCCAGTCGACCCCAGAGTCCACGATCACGATTCCCTGTTACTGTAAAAGCCGCCTCGCGTCGCAGTGCGACTCGCGTCATGCCGACGCCGCAATCCTGTAATTTCCCGCCCTGAATTGGGACTCTTTCCTCTGCGTTGTCACATTTCAGTCAAGTGAGAGACAGGACTGGCCGTCGTCCGGCGGACACCATCATGCAAATGTCATCGTTTTGTCACCTGCACGTCACAGGAAGAGGCGAGAAAGGCCCTCGCAGGGGCAGGGAAAATGCGTCGAATCGACATTCTGGTGACAAGCGAACTGGATGGCGGGATGGCCCCCTTCCTGCACGACCAGTTCGAGTTTGTCTTTCATCACTGGGACGAACTTGGCCAGTTGCCGCTCATCGAAGGGGCGCTGTGGGTCTTTGCCGACTGGATGCTGCCGGATATGTCCGGTCTGGAAGTCTGCCGTCGGCTGCGCGCAGACCCGCTCACCGCCAATGCGCACATCACCATGATCCTCGAAGACGACGACATGGACGATCGCAAGCGTGCGCTGCGTAGTGGCGCGGATGACTACATGATCGGCCCGGCGAGCCGCACTACCATCCTCGACCGAATCCTCGCGGTGGGCGTTCAGCCGCAGATCGAAGGCGGCGAGGCGCTGGTGACGCATGGCGATCTGGTCATCGACATCGCCGCTTTCCGGGCCAGGTGGCGCGGCAAGTCGATCGACGTGATGCCCAACGAATTTCGCCTGTTGCGCTATTTCGCCGAACACCCCGGACGCGTGTTCACGCGCGGGCAACTGATCGCCGCGCTCGGCAAACAGCAACAGCCGATCGATGAGCGCACGGTGGACGTGTGGATCGGTCGCCTGAGACGTGCGCTCAAGAGCGTCGGCGCGGGCAACCCCCTGCGAACCGTGCGTTCGCTCGGTTACGTTTTCGATCTTCCCTGAATAGCAGCCCGAGAACTGCGAGCTTCGCCGGGTTTTCGGCAAG
>JAGREJ010000238.1 GCA_020446595.1 Novosphingobium sp.
GCAGAAGGTCGAGATCACCGACGGCGGCGACACCACGCTGCTGCCGGGCGAGCAGGTCGATTTCGAGGAAATGAACGAATACAACGCCAAGCTGGCGAAGAACCAGAAGCCTGCCGAAGGCAAGCCGATCCTGCTCGGGATCACCAAGGCTTCGCTGCAGACGCGTTCGTTCATCTCCGCCGCCTCGTTCCAGGAAACGACCAGGGTGCTCACCCAGGCGGCGCTGGAGGGCAAGCGGGACTCGCTGATCGGCCTCAAGGAGAACGTGATCGTCGGCCGTCTGATCCCGGCGGGCACCGGCGCGGGCATGAACCGCGTCCGCGTCGCCGCGTCGAGCCGCGATGCCGCGCTGCGCGCGCAGTACAAGAAGCTGCAGGAA
This sequence comes from Novosphingobium sp., assembly GCA_020446595.1. GTDB lineage: Bacteria > Pseudomonadota > Alphaproteobacteria > Sphingomonadales > Sphingomonadaceae > Novosphingobium. Next base: position 380 of record JAGREJ010000238.1, read on the forward strand.
GCCCTGATCGCGGCCCAGACCGCCGAGGAAGAGCACGAGGCCGAACTGGCCCAGGGCCCCGAAGCGGCGATCGGCGACGATCCCATCGCGGTGATGGAAGGCGAGACGCACGGCACCGATGCCGATGCGGGCGAATACCTGAATCCCGAGGCTGCCGACGGCGACGAGACGGAAGAGTAAACCTTCCTTTTCGCCTTATGGCTGAACGACGAAAGGCCCCGGTGGAACGATCCGCCGGGGCTTTTTCGTTCGCGTGGCACGGCTCGCCGACGCGGTGTTGACTTTGGCCGGCCGCGCCCGATGCTTCGGCGCATGGCTCGCAGCATCCCGCATTTTCGACGTGAATTCGCCGGGCTGGCTATCGCGGCATGGCTGGGCGCAGGAGCGGCACTGGCGCAGGACGGCGACCTCGAACCGCCTGTCCTCGATACGGGCGAGATCGACGGCGATCTGGCGGGACGGCCTGCCCGCACCCCCACGGTGCGATACGCGCCGGGTGCGCTTGAAGCCTATGAGCGGAAGCTGCGCGCCTACGAGCAAGCCGTTGCCGCCGAGGCAGCGGCGAAAAAGCTGCGCGACGACAAATTCCGACGCGAAAGCGCGATCTACGAGCGGAAGATGGCCGCATACCGCGCGGCCAAGCGGAAATACGATGCGGACCGCGCCGAATACGAGGCCGAACTGGCGCGGCGCAGGTAAGTTGTCAGACGCGGCGTGCGTCCGGCCTCACGTTCTTGGCCCAGTAGCGCGGCAGATCGAGCGGGCCGAGCAGCCCTGCCCTCGCCTCGCACAGCGCCGGAATCGCGTTCACCACCGGCATGACACAGGTCGCCCCGGTATCGCCGGGTGCAGCCGCGAACTCCACCGAGAAGCTCGGGCTTCCTTCCACCTCGATCCGGTAGGTCAGGTCGACCGGCGCATAGGGCGCTTTCCAGTGCTGGCCGCCATCGCGGTGGACCTTGTCGACATGTTCGACAATCGCGATGGGCTTGCCGCCCGACATGGCGCGCAGTTCGAAATGCAGCACGACCGCCGTCCCGGCCCTGATCGTGCCGATGCCGACCTCGACATCGTGGTCGAGCGTGTCGACTTCGAACATGGTTTCCCAGTCGTCGATCTCGACGCCGAGCACTTCGGCAATGGCATGAAGCGTCGGCGCCCACAGCGCCTTGAGCTTTCCGTCGCGCAGCATGCCGGGTGTCACCCCCGGCTCTATGCCGAACCCAAAGACCTCGCGCAGGCTCTGGGACTGGTAATGACCAAACCAGCCCAGTTCGAGCACGCGCACGCAATCGACCCGGTTGGCCGCCGCGAGCGCCGCGATGGCGAGGTCGGTCGTCGCCCAGCCGGGATCGATCCCGGTGAAGAAAAAGCTGCTCTTGCCCTTCGCGCAGGCCGCCTCGATCCGCGCGCGGTCGGCCGTCGGCGCGGTCGCCGGGTGCGCGAATTCGAAAGCGGAGAAATTGACGACATTGGTGCCGCGTTCGAGCAACGGCAGGGTATGGCCGAGCCAGCGTTCGCGCTCGCCGGGCATCGAGCGCCCGAAATCGCACAGGCAATCCGCGCCAAGGTCATAGAGCGCCTGCCAATCGTCGGTCGCGGCGACGCCGCAGGGCTCGCCTCCAGCGAGAACCCCCGAATCCTGTCCAACCTTCTCCGGCGACCAAACGAACTGGCCGACCAACTCAAGGTCAGGATGATTCAGGATTCCCTGTAGGGCAATCTTCCCCATCGCCCCGCTGCCACAATGGATGACGCGATATGTCATGGATGTCCTCGTTGTCGGAAGGGTCGAAGCGCAGGGTGCCCAGCCGCCTCGCTGCGCCGCCATTATCGTTCGGATGATTGACGCCGTCGAGCACCGGCACTTCAGCGAAGTCGAACGGACTCATGCCTTCGAGGCAGGCGACGTTGACGCCATACTGGTTGGGGTTCGAGCGGCGCTGGTGGTGCGTATAAATGCCGCAGGTCTTGCAGAAAAAATGCTGCGCTTCACCGGTATTGAAGCGATAGCTGGTCAGGTTGTCCGCGCCCTCGACAATTTCGACGCCGCCCAGATCGGCGGAGACGGCAACCGCACCGCGCATCCGGCAGAGCGAACAGGTGCAGCGGCGGATCGTGTTGAACCCGTCGGTGAGGGTGGCGCGGAACTTTACCGTGCCGCAGTGGCATTGCCCGTTGCAGACTTGTGGTGTTGTCATGTTCCCCTCCTTCAGAATTGCGATTGGTCTGCTGCCCAGTCCATCGTGACGATCCGATGGGCAATCAGCCAGTCGTCGCCGACCGGAACGCAACGATCGATGTAGCGACCGAAATGGTCGAGGCCGATTTCCGAATAGACCGTATAGCAGCTCAGTACCGACGCTTCCTGCGGCGTCATCGCCTTGAACCAGATGTTCGTCACGTTGTGCCGCAGTATACGGCCGGGATCAACGCCGCCGGAACGTTCCCGCGCCTCGACCCGGAACCGGTGGATGGCGTCCCTTCCGCACAATTGCTCACCCTGCCATTCGAGAACCCCGTCCTCGCTGAAGGATGCCGCCAGATCGTCCAGCGGGAAGTGATCGCCCGGATAGGTGTAGCGGGCGAAACTGTCGCGAATCCTCTCCCTCGCGGCGAGTTCCCAGGCGTCCATCGCTGTCTCCCGTCTTGCATGCAACGCGAACAGGGTTAGCATCAGCCCATGCGCAAATCGCTCACTTTCGTTGCCTGCGCCTTGCTGACCGCTTGCACGGCGGCGGCAGACACGCCTCCGCAACCCACACCCGCGCCGCCGGAACCAGTCGCACCCCGCGATCCTGCCGAACCGGCCTATCCCGGCGAAAAGACGAATGTGCTGAGCCAGACCGACGCCGAGCGCCTGCTCCACAACAAGGGTGCGACGCTGCAATGGATAGATTGGGACACGCGCGGCACGGCGGTGGTTACGCCCAGCGAGACTCTGTGGCGGCTGCGCGCGGCGCAAAGCGCGAGGGACGGCAAAGGCCGCCTGATCCTCGATGGCGCGCTGCTCGAAGTGGGCGAAGGCTATTTCACTTTCCGCGGCACGATCCGGATCGCCGATACGCCCGATCCGGGCCGCATGTGCGAGGCCACCAAGACCTGGCATTTCGCCGTGACCCAGAACCGCAAGTATTACCGCCTGCGCGAATTCGAGTGGTGCGACTACCTCACCGATTACATCGACATCTATTTCTGACGCGCGCGGCCGCGGCCCGGTCTTGCCAATTTGTATCAGGGGAACCCTGCTCCCTTGGCAAGGCGCCAATCCCCGTGTCTAAAGCGAATCACAAGCAAAACGGCCCGCGCACAAGACGGGCGACAAGCCGGAGGATGAATGGAGCGCGAAGGCCTCGCCGATAACGAGTGGAGAACCGGCTGGCGGGTGGTGGCTGCAAGCATGGCAGGGTTCATGCTCGCTTCGTTCTATTCCTACACATTCGGAGCCTTCATCGGTCCCATAGAGCAGGAATTCGGCTGGTCGCGTGCGCAGATCAGCATCGGCCTTTCCGTCATTACCCTGAGCGCAGCCATCCTGACGCCGATCCTGGGCTGGGTGATCGACAGGATCGGTCCGCGCCGGGTCGCCATTCCCGGCGCCATCGGCTTTGCGCTGACATACGGCCTGCTTGGCCTGACCACCGACAACATCTGGACATGGTGGGGAATATGGCTCCTGCTGTCCTTCTCGATCGTCGGCATCAAGCCACTGGTCTGGTCCACAGCGGTCGCTTCCACCTTCGAGCGCAACCGTGGTCTGGCGCTCGCCATCGCAATGTGCGGCAGCGGACTGGCCTCGGCATTCGGACCGTCGCTCTCGACCTGGGCGATCGACCAGTTTGGCTGGCGCGGCGCCTATCTGTTCCTTGCCCTTGCAATTGGCGGGCTGGTGACGCCGGTCGTCTGGTTCTGGCTGCACAGCGGCGCCGACCTCGCAAAGCGCGCCACGCCTGCCGACGGTGCGCCGCAAGCGGTACGCTCGCTCTACGGTCTGGGTGCGAAAGAGGCGATGCTGTCGTGGAAGTTTGTCAGGCTGGCGCTCGCCGCCTTCGTCTTCACGATCGCGGCGATCGGTATTTCGCTCAACATCATGCCGATCCTCGTCTCCTTCGAGTTCGGGCGGACCGAAGCCGCAGCGATTGCGGGAGTTGCCGGTATATCCTCGATCGTCGGTCGCCTTGCCACCGGCTCGTTGCTCGACCGGTTCAATCCAAACATCGTGGCCGGGATCGTTGTGCTGGTTCCGGTGGCAAGCTGTCTGCTGCTGATTTCCGCTCCGGGCAACACGACCATCGCGATTCTGGCGGTTGCCGTCATCGGCGCATCGCTCGGTTCGGAAGTCGATGTCATGGCCTTCATGTGCGCACGGCATTTCGGCACCATTGCCTATGGCATGACATTCGGCGTGGTCTCGGGCCTGTGGGCCTTCGCGACCGGGCTTGGCCCGACCATTGCCAACCGCATCTACGACGTCACCGGCGGCTATGAACTGGCGCTCGAACTGGCGATCCCGCTGTTCGTCCTGACCTCGCTGCTGTTGCTGACGTTGGGCAAGCCACCGGAATTTGCCAATCTCCAGCCGGAGCAAACCGCATGAGCCTGGGATTCGACGCCGAAGCGAGGCGCGAATGGCGCGAGGGCTGGCCGCTGGGCGTGTCGTCGCTTGCCGGGATGACCGTCGCCTCGATCGCGCTTTACGTGATCGGCTCGCTTGTCGGGCCAATCGAGGCGGAATTCGGCTGGAGCCGGGCGCAGATCATGCTCGGCCTCACCATCTCGACGCTGGTCGGCGCGCTGCTCGGGCCGGTGGTCGGGGTGATGGTCGACCGCTGGGGACCGCGCCGCATCGCCCTGCCCGGTGCGGTGCTGACGCTGACGCTGTTCTCGATCCTGTCACTGGCGACTTCGAGCTATCCGCTGTGGCTGGGCCTGTGGCTCATCATCTCGATCGGCGGCCTCGGCGTCGCACCGACCGTATGGACCATGGCGATTGCCTCCAACTTCGAGAAATCGCGCGGCCTTGCCATTGCTCTGGCGATGTGCGGTTCGGCGGTTGCCGCACTGATCATGCCGAACCTCGCGACCGCGCTGATGACCCATTACGGCTGGCGCGGAGCGGTGCCGATGTTCTGCGGCATCATCGGCCTCGTGTTGCTGCCGGTGCTCTGGTTCGCCTTCCACAGCAAGGCCGATGCGGCGCGTCGGCAAGGTGCTCTGACCGATGCAGAACCAGCGGTGCTCGCGCCCGGCGTCACCAATCTGCGCCGCGCCATGCGCTCCGGCCAGTTCATCAAGCTGGCGCTCGCCGCCTTCCTGTTCACCGCCTGCACGCTCGGCATGGTTTCCAATATGGTGCCGGTGATGGCGTCGCAGGGCTTCGGACCTGCCGAAGCCGCCGGAATCGCCGGACTTCTGGGCATCGGCTCCTTTGCGGGACGGATCGGCACCGGCTACCTGATCGACCGCTTCAATTCGAGCCTGATCGCGGGCAGCCTCGTGCTGATGCCGGTCATCAGTTGCCTGCTGCTGCTCCAGTTCGGCGAGAGTGCCGCCCTCGCCTCGGCGGCGGTTATCATCATGGGCCTTGCGCTGGGCGCGGAAGTGGACGTCATCGCCTTTCTCGCCGCCGAGAAGTTCGGCACGGCGCGGTTCGGCACGATCTTCAGCGTCATCAATGCGGGCTGGACTTTGGCGACGGCGGTCGGACCGCTGCTTATCAGTCTGAGCTACGACATGACCGGTGACTACCGGCTGGCGATCGAGGCGATCATTCCGGTCTACGTGGTCGTATCGCTATTGCTGTTCACGGTCGGCAAGCCACTGCCATTCGACCAGCAGGCCACGGTTGAGGGGAGCGAGGCATGAGCGAAACAGGCAAACCACGGGGCGAATGGTCGACCGGCTGGAAAGTGGCCGTGGCAGCCATGGCGGGCTTCAGCCTGTCGGCGACATTCACGTTCACTTTCGGCGCCTTCATCGAGCCGCTCGAGGCGGAATTCGGCTGGAGCCGGGGCAATATCGCTCTGGGCATGTCGGTTATCACGATTGTCGGCGCGCTGTTGTCTCCTCCCATCGGCATGCTGGTCGATCGCTGGGGGCCGCGCCGCCTCGGAGTGCCAGGCTCTCTGCTCTTCGCGATCGGCTTCGGTACGCTGGGTCTGACAACCGGCAACATCTGGGTGTGGTGGGGTCTGTGGTTCATGCTCTCCTTCGCCTTCATCTGCATCAAACCGCTGATCTGGTCGACCGCCGTGGCCTCGACCTTCAACAAGCAGCGCGGCCTCGCCTTTGCAGTCGCGATGTGCGGTAATGGCATAGCCTCGACCTTCACGCCCTCGCTGGCGACCTGGGCGATTGCCGAACACGGCTGGCGACTGGCCTTCCCGATTGTCGGCGGCACGGTCGGGCTGATCGCCTTTCCGATCCTGTTTTTCTTCCTGCACAGCGGCGCCGACCGGGCGCTCTCGAAGTCAAGGAAGCCTGTCGATCAGGCCGCCGATGCGACTCCCAGCCCGGCGCTCTATGGTCTCACTACCCGCGAGGCGATGAGGACTGCTGCCTTTTACAAGATCGGCCTCGCGGCCTTCCTGTTCACGGTCGCGGCCATCGGCATCGTGCCGAACCTGATCCCGATCCTGTCCTCGTTCGACATCAGCCGCGGCGAGGCGGCAGCGATTGCCGGGGTGGCCGGGATGTCTTCGATCATCGGACGGCTGGTGACCGGCGTCCTGCTCGACCGGTTCAACCCGAACCTGATCGCCGGAACCGTGGTGATCCTCCCGGTCGTCAGTTGTCTGCTGTTGCTCGGCTCGCCGGGGAGCGTCCCGGTGGCGATCCTCGCGGCGGTCGTGATCGGCGTGGCGCTCGGCTCGGAAGTCGATGTGATCGCGTTCCTCACCGCAAAGCAGTTCGGAACCTTGCGTTACGGCACGATCTTCGGCGTGATGTCGGGCCTGTGGTCGGTGGCGACGGCGACCGGGCCGTTCCTAGTCAACCGCAGCTACGACGTGACCGGCAGCTATGTGACGGCCATCGAGGTGGCGATTCCGCTGTTCATCGTCACTTCGCTGCTGCTGTTCTCGCTGGGCAAGGCGCCGGATTTCGGACGGGAAGAGTCAACCGCCTAGCCGCATCTCGTCGCCGCTGATCGACACGTTGTGCAATTTCGACAGGAACGACTGGCCGAGCAGCGATACGTCGAGCCCCTCGGGAATGATCGCGGCATCGACGTTCTGGGCCTCTATCCCGGCGACCTCGATGCGTTCGAGTCGAACCGAAACCCCGTTCACCGGGCCACTCGCGCCGCGGCCTATCGGCCGCAGGTCGGCCTCGTCCCACGACAGGCCAATCGCCTCGGCATCTTCGCCGGTCAGCGCCACCATGCTGGCGCCGGTATCGACGAGCAGCCGCACGCGCGCGCCATCGACGCTGGCGTCGGTGTAGAAATGCCCGTCGTTCTGGCGGCGCAGCACGCCTTGCCCGTCAAGCCACTGCTCGGACCTGTTCACGGCCAGCCGCTCATCCGCTCCCGACTGTTCCGACAATTCGGACGGCGCGGCGGCGTCCGCTCCCTGCGTAGCGTCATGCGTCTTGAGGCCCGGCGCGAGCCATCCGACCAGAAGCGCGCTGACGAACAGCGTGGTGATGGAACCGGCTTTCATGGCTCACAGGATAGCGGGGAGCCGTTAACCACATGTAAAGCGGATCAGCCTTGCGGTGGTTGCTTGCGCCGCGCCGCGAACACGAGCCCCGCAATCGCGCCGATCAGTCCGCCAAGGGGAGCAAGGCCGAAGAAGATGGCCATCTCGCGCCCGCCGCTGTCGGCGGGGCGGGTCGGAACCAATGCCAGCCCTAGCACGGCGGTGATGGCGAAGCCCGCGACAAGGCCAAGCAGCAGAAATCCGATGATCCGCAAGGCCTTCATTGCCGTTCCCCTCAGTCAGTCTCCGTCCGGCTGTCGATCTCCAACTCGCCAATCCTCAACCGCTCGATCCGCGCATCGCGAATGCGCAGCTTGCCGATGGCGAGCGCACCGATCGCGACCGCGCCCATGGCAATGGCGCCCAGCGCAAAGGCCCCAAGCGCCAGCGCCCCCGTCGATGCCGCGCCAAGCGCGACCGAACGGACAGCGAGCGGTTCGACTTGCCGGGTCATTCCGCCGCCTGCGCTTCGGCCTGACCGGCCTCGATCTCGGCGGCCTTGGCCTCCACCAGCGCGACGATGTGATCGAGCATATCGTCGCTCTGCACGTGATGGTCGGTCACCCCCGACAGGTAGACCATGTGCTTGCCATTGCCGCCGCCGGTAATGCCGATGTCGGTCTCGCGCGCTTCGCCGGGGCCATTGACCACGCAGCCCAGCACCGAGAGCGAGAGCGGCGTCTTGATGTGCTGGAGCCGGTCTTCGAGCGCCTGCACCGTGCGGATCACGTCGAAGCCCTGCCGCGCGCAGGAGGGGCATGAAACGACGCGCACGCCGCGCGTCCTCAGGCCCAGCGATTTGAGGATTTCGAAGCCGACGCGCACTTCCTCCTCTGGTTCGGCGGAAAGCGATACCCGGATGGTGTCGCCGATCCCCGCCCACAGCAGGTTGCCCATGCCAATGGCGCTCTTGACCGTGCCGCCGATCAGCCCGCCCGCCTCGGTAATGCCAAGGTGCAAGGGGCAATCGACCGCGTCGGCGAGGCCCTGATAGGCGGCGACCGCGAGGAACACGTCGCTGGCTTTCACCGCCACCTTGTATTCGTGGAAATCGTGGTCTTGCAGCAACTTGATGTGATCGAGCGCCGATTCGACCAGCGCTTCGGGGCACGGCTCGCCGTATTTCTCCAGCAAGTCCTTCTCCAGCGATCCTGCATTGACGCCGATGCGGATCGCGCAGCCATTGGCCTTTGCCGCGCGGACCACTTCGGCGACGCGTTCGTCCGAGCCGATATTGCCGGGATTGATTCGCAGACACGCGGCGCCCGCATCGGCGGCTTCAAGCGCGCGCTTGTAGTGGAAATGGATGTCGGCGATCACCGGAATGCGTGCCGCCCGCACAATCTCTGGCATGGCCGCAGTGCTTGCCTCGTCGGGGCAGGAGACGCGGATCAGATCCGCGCCCGCATCCTCGCAGCGGCGAATCTGGTCGATTGTCGCTTTTGCATCGGCGGTCGGCGTGTTGGTCATCGATTGCACCGTGATCGGCGCATCACCGCCCACCGGCACATTGCCGACCATGATCTGTCGGCTTCTGCGGCGCTCGATGTCGCGCCATGGTCTGATCGATGACATGGCCGCGGATATAGGCCCGCGCATGCGAAGGAGCAATGACAGCGAGCGAAAGGTGGTCCATGATGGCCTCCATGCAAGCCGAACCCATTTACGACACCGACGAGGAAGACGGCCCCATGCTGTTCGGCCGCGTGCTCGACGGCAAGGGCGGCGGCAGGCGGATTTCATGGGCCGAGGCCCAGGCGTGGCAACCCGGCGCGTCGGGCGAAGTGCTGTGGGTGCACCTGTGCCGCAATCGGCCCGGCGTATCGGAATGGCTGGAGAACGGTCTTGCCATTCCCAATCCGACCGCCGAACTGCTCACCAGCGACGCCACACGTCCGCGAGCCTTCAGCGAAAGTGAAACCATCGTTGCGACGCTGCGCGGGATAAATTTCAATCCCGGCGCAGAGCCCGAGGACATGGTCTCGATGCAACTGTGGAGCGACGGCAAACGCGTTGTCACGCTGCGGCGGCTCAAACTGCAAACCCCGCGCGAGACGCTGGCCGAGATCGATGCCGGGCGC
>JAGREJ010000239.1 GCA_020446595.1 Novosphingobium sp.
GAAGCACAAGCTGAAGACGATCCGCCAGCTCGATATTCTCGACTGCAATGGCGGCGATCACGGGCAGGCGTTTGCCACCAATTTCAATCCGGAGATCAATATCCGCGAAGTGACCGCGCCCGCGCGGCACTGGGAAGGCGGGCAGTTCGTCGAGAGCCCGGCGATGGCGAAAAAGGTGGAGTTCGACTTCGAACAGGTCGGCCCGAAGAACATGTACATGATGTATCACGAGGAGCTGGAAAGCCTCGCGAAGTTCCTACCCGAAATGGAGCGTGCGCGGTTCTGGATGACTTTCGGCGATGCCTATATCACCCACCTCACCGTGTTGCAGAACGTGGGCATGACCCGGATCGATCCTGTGACCTACAATGGCGTCGAGATCGTTCCCTTGCAGTTCCTCAAGGCGGTCCTGCCCGAGCCTGCCTCGCTTGGCCCGACCACCAAGGGCAAGACCAATATCGGCGACATCGCGACCGGTGAGGCGCTCGATGGCTCGGGCGAGAAGACGTTCTACATCAAGAACATCTGCGACCACGAAGCGGCCTACGAGGAAACCGGCAATCAGGCGGTTTCGTATACCACCGGCGTGCCTGCCATGATCGGTGCAGCCATGATGCTGACCGGCGCGTGGCGCGGGGAAGGGGTGTTCAACATGGAGGAGATGGACCCCGATCCCTTCATGGCAATGCTCAACGAGCACGGCCTGCCGTGGACGGTCGAGGAACTGCCGGGGCCGGTGGAGTTTTGATGACGGTGCAGATCGGCTCAACATCCATCGAAGCCATCGAGGCCGACATCACGACGCTCGACGTGGACGCAATCGTCAATGCCGCCAACGAGACCTTGCTTGGCGGCGGCGGGGTCGACGGTGCGATCCACCGCGCGGCGGGACGCGGCCTGCTCGACGAGTGCCGTACGCTCGGCGGTTGCCCGACCGGCGAGGCGAAAGTCACCAAGGGTTACGATCTGCCCGCCACGCACGTGATCCACACTGTCGGCCCGGTCTGGAAAGGCGGATGGCGCAACGAGCCGGTGCTGCTCGCCAAGGCTTACCGCAATTCGATGACGCGCGCGCGAGAGATCGGCGCGCGGACGGTGGCCTTTCCGGCGATCTCGACCGGGGTTTACGGCTATCCGCCCGATCACGCCGCCAAGGTCGCAGTGCGGACCATTGTCGAGCAGGTCCGCGCCTATCCCAACTCTTTCGACCGTATCGCGCTGGTGTGCTTCAACGATACGGCAAAGGCGTCGCTGACCGCTGCGCTTGAGGAATACGCCTGATGGAAACCCGCGCCGGCGATCCGGGGGCTTTCGCCCAGTTCGACCTTTCCCGCGTCGATTCGCCCGCCTTCGTCGTCGATGCCGCGAAATTGCGCGAGAACTGCCGCATTCTGGCGGAAGTGGGCGAAGCATCGGGTGCCAAGGTTCTCGCGGCCTTGAAAGCCTTCTCGATGTGGTCGGTGGCGCCGATTATCGGCGAATATCTCGACGGCGTGTGCACTTCGGGCCTGTGGGAAGCGCGGCTCGCCAGCGAATTCTACGACGGCGAGATCGCGACCTATTGCGCGGCCTACAAGCCGCAGGACCTTGAGGAGATCTGCCGCCTCTCCGACCATGTGATCTTCAATTCGCCCGACCAGATCGTTCGCGCCTCGGCCATCCTCGAACAAGCGCGGCACACGGGCGGCGACTTCGATGTAGGCTTGCGGCTCAATCCGCTCCATGCCGAAGGCGAAGTGCCGCGCTACGATCCGTGCGCGCCGCATTCGCGGCTTGGCTTCCCGGTTGACCAGCTGACCGAGGAGCATGTCGCTCTGGTCGATGGCTTTCATCTGCACACCCTGTGCGAGCAGGACTTCGAACCGCTCGAACGCACATGGGACGCGCTGTTCGACGTGCTCGAGCCCTATTTCGGCCAGTTCAAATGGATCAATTTCGGCGGCGGGCACCACATCACCCGCGCCGATTACCAGCGCGAGGAACTGGTGCGCTTCCTGTCCGACGTCGCCGAGGACACCGGGGCCGAGGTCTATATCGAGCCCGGCGAGGCGGTCGCGCTCGATGCCGGGATTCTCGTGGGCACCGTGCTCGACACGATGTGGAACGGCATGCCCATCGCCGTGACCGACATATCGGCGACCTGCCACATGCCCGACGTGCTCGAAGCGCCATACCGTCCGGCGATGCTGGGCGAGGAACCGGGAGAGGATTTCACCGATGCGAGCGATGCCGAGGGCCTTGTCCGCCTCGGCGGCCCCTCCTGCCTCGCGGGCGACGTGATCGGCGACTATCGCCTGGCGGTGCCCTGCGAGCCGGGCGCGCGCTTCGCTTTCCTCGACCAGGCGCATTACTCGATGGTCAAGACCACGACTTTCAACGGCGTGCCCTTGCCCTCGATCTGGCTGTGGGATTCCGAAACCGACGCGCTCGAATGCGTCAAACGCTTCGATTACGAGGACTTCCGCGATCGGCTGAGCTAATGCGATGCCCACCCCCAACCCCTCCCGCAAGCGGGAGGGGAGTGAGGCTTACCGAGCCTCCGGTGAGGTTAGCCGCAGCGGGGTGGGCCTTCAGTGGCAGCGATTTCGCGCTAACGTTCCCGCTCGTTGAGCGTCTGTGCGAGATCGGCGAGCGAGGCGAACTGCTCCACGGTGCGCTCGATCCGGCTGCGGTCCTCGCGCGCCTCGATAGAGCCGCTTTCGAACAGGTTGTCGGTCTCGACCACGACCACCAGTTCGCCCGCATCGAAAATCGCGCGGATGTCCTCGCCCGCAAAGGCTTGCTGCACCGCCATCAGCCGCTCGACATATTCGGGATGGACGAGATAGCGCGCTTCGACCTGATCGTTCGAATAGACGCAGAACTCGTCCTCGAAGCCCGGATGGACCATGTCGACGAAATCGAGCTGCTTGCCGCCCAGCTTCACGCTGTCCTTGCGCCCGCCGAACAGGGAACGATGGCGATCCGCCCGCTCTACCAGCGTCGTTCCGAGAAAATCGCGCGCGAAGTCGATAGTGATGAGCGAACCGCGAAACACCGTGACGTAACGCGTGTTCTTGCCTGAATTGCGTCGCTCCTGAAGCCAGGCTTCGTGCAACTGGAAGTGTCGTGCTCCCAGCTCTCCGCTCCAGCAATCCTCGAACCGCGAGCGGTCGTGCGATGGCAGCAGCCGGTAGGTGCAGCCAAGCTCGAA
>JAGREJ010000240.1:0-744 GCA_020446595.1 Novosphingobium sp.
CAACGTGAACGTCGGTGGCCTGCTTGAGGATGACTGGGTGGTCGATGAGTGGACCTACCAGTCGCGTCGCGGCGTTCTGCCCGATGATACCGAACCATTCGGCTGGGGATGGTGGGAAAACTGGACCTACATCTCCGGAACGGCCACCGACACGGTTCATCAGACCTATGCTGCGACCTATCACTCGGGCAGCGGCGGCGGTGGCGGCGGTGGTGGCTTTGGCGAAGGCAGCAGCTCCGGCGGGGGTGGCGGTGGCGGCCCATGGTATTCGTGCGATGGCTCAGAACCCGCCGATTCCGGCACTTTCGACGACGTCCTGCTATCGTCCACCATCACGGACTTCCCCGATGGCTCGCCAGCATACAAGGAAAAGCGGGAACATCGCCGCAAGACCTCGACCGGCACGATCTACTGGACGCAGATGAGCGGGACTTCGACCTGCCAGGTCATCAAGAGCGTTCGGACCAACTTTGTCGAGGAATACGATCTCGTCAGCCGCGCCTGGGGCACCTGGAGCTATGAGCCGGTAACGCGCGACGTCAGCAATTGGCGCGCCGAAACCAATGGCTGCATGGAAGAACGCGACACTTACGAAATCTATGATCGCAACGAAAATGTCGATTTCGCACGTGCGCTCGATCTCGATCTCGACACGGTGCCCACCGCGGGCAGTCCGTCGACGCAATGGCGTCCGATGTATCCCGACATTATCTGGGCGCGTGCCCTGAAAAACGGCAATGCCAA
>JAGREJ010000240.1:795-1119 GCA_020446595.1 Novosphingobium sp.
CTGGTCGCCTGTCCGGCAGCGGCGCAACGGCTCGCGGAAATGACGTCCAGCGAAGTGAGCGCCTACATGGCGTCGCTCAATCCTGCCGGTCAGACCTATCACGACATCGGCATGATCTGGGGTGGCAGGCTGATCTCGCCCACGGGCCTGTTCGAGGCGGACAATGTCGACCGGCCGGGCAAGACGACCAGTCGGCACCTGATCTTCCTTACCGACGGCATCACTCAGCCGCTCGACATCTCCTATACGTCATACGGGCTGGAGCCGCTCGACGTGCGGCGCTGGACCGATCGCCCCGATCCGCTGCTGGATCGCACTATCGAG
>JAGREJ010000240.1:1169-3450 GCA_020446595.1 Novosphingobium sp.
TGGGTGATCGGCTTCGGCACGACGATGAACAATGTCATGAAGGAATGTGCGGGCGACGGACACTGGTTCCAGGCGGACGACACGTCTCAGCTCGAGGACGCCTTCGAGCAGATCGCCAAGTCGCTCGCCGAACTGCGGGTGTCGAAATGACGGCGCGTTTACTGCCTGGGCTGGCACGCGATACCCGTGGTGCAACGGTGATCGAATTCGCCGTCTGCGCGCCCGTCCTGCTGATGGCGATGCTCGGCGTATTCGACCTGGGCCACAACATGTATACCTCCTCGATCATCCAGGGCGCGGTCCAGAAGGCGGCACGCGATTCCACCATCGAGGGTGCGGCAGGCAAGGAAGCCCAGCTTGATGCGAGGGTGACAAAGCTGGTCCATCAGATCGCGCCCCGCGCTGATCTGGAATTCAGGCGCACGGCCTACACCTCATTTTCCGATGTCGGCGAACCCGAAGACTGGAACGACGTCAACGGCAATGGTGCATGCGACGATGGCGAACCCTTCGAGGATGCCAACGGCAATGGCTCGTGGGATGCCAATATGGGCAAGACCGGCTTTGGCGGCGCGCGCGATGCCGTGCTCTACGAGGTCGAGGTCACCTGGGAACGGATTGTTCCCATCACCAAGCTGCTCGGCCAGTCGTCGGAATTTTCAACGACCGCACGAACCGTGCTCCGCAACCAACCTTACGGAGCGCAGAACAAGGCGCGGCCGACGGAGAACTGCGCATGAGCAAGCGCCGATCCCTCCTGCGCAGGCTCAGGAAATCCGTTTCGGGCCTCGCCGCGACCGAAATGGCCCTGACCATGCCGCTTATGCTTGCCGCCGGTCTGGGTGGCGTCGAACTCGCCAACTACGGCGTCACCATCATGCGGGTGAACCAGCTCGCGGTCCAGGTCGCGGACAACGCATCGCGCATTGGCGACGAATCTAAGCTGGCCAACAGCAAGATCTACGAATCTGACATCATGGACCTGTTGCGCGGCGCCCATATTCAGGGCGGCACCAAGATATCCCTGTTCGATCACGGCCGGGTCATCATCAGCAGCCTCGAGGTCGATCCCGCCGACCCCGACGGCGAGGACCAGTATATCCACTGGCAACGCTGCATGGGCGAGAAGACCTGGACATCGACCTATGGCAATGTCGGCGATCACTTGCCCACCGGGATGGGGCCGTCGGGGCGCGAGGTCATCACCTTCGACGACGAAGCCGTGATGTTCGTCGAGATCGCCTATGACTACCAGCCGCTGATTTCCGCAAAGTTCGTCGGCGAACCGACAATCCAATCGATTGCTTCCTTCACCGTGCGATCGGCCCGCGATCTCAGCGGGATATACCAACGTGATCCGGGCAGCCCCGATCCGGTCGCCGATTGCGGCACCTATACCAGCCCGTTTGCTCCCTACAGCGGGGGCGGAGCTTCGGGCGACGGAGGCGGAGGCTCCAGCTCCGGTGGTGGCAACAGTGGTAGCAATGGCGGGGGCAACAGCGGTAGCAACGGCGGCAGTAATGGCGGCGGCAACGGAAACGGTAACGGCGGCGGAAATAACGCCTAGGTCCGGTAACAAACCTTCCTGACCGCCTCCACGATCCGCTCCGCGTTTATCAGGGCAGCCTTTTCGAGGTTAGCGGCATAGGGCAGCGGCACGTCCTCATTGCATACGCGCAGCACCGGCGCATCGAGGTCGTCGAAGCCCTCCTCCATGCACAGCGCCACGATCTCCGAAGCGATAGAGCAGGTCGGCCAGCCTTCCTCGGCCACGACCAGCCGATTGGTCTTTGCCAGGCTGGCAAGCACTGCTTCCCTGTCGAGCGGCCGCAGTGTGCGCAAGTCGATGACTTCGGCATCGATCCCCTCGCCCGCCAAAGTCTCGGCGGCTTCCAGCGCCAGACCGACGCCGATGGAATAGCTCACAATGGTGGCATCGCTGCCCTCGCGCACAACGCGCGCCTTGCCGATAGGAACGACATGGTCGTCGCCGTCCGGCATCGGGAAGCTGCGTCCGTAGACCAGCTCGTTTTCGAGGAATACGACCGGATCTTCGGAGCGGATCGCGGCCTTGAGCAGGCCCTTGGCGTCGTCCGCGAAATAGGGCGCGATGACGATCAGGCCCGGCACGCTGGCATACCAGGGGCTGAAATTCTGGCTGTGCTGGGCCGCGACCCGGCTCGCCGCGCCGTTCGGGCCGCGAAACACCACCGGACAGCGCATTTGCCCGCCTGACATATAGTTAGTCTTGGCCGCTGAATTGACGATGTGGTCGATGGCC
>JAGREJ010000241.1 GCA_020446595.1 Novosphingobium sp.
TCGTCCTTCTCCTCGGCAGCGCCACCGGCATCGCCACCGCCACCGGCGGCAGGTCCGGCAACCGCGACAGCGGCAGCAGCGGAAACGCCCCACGCTTCTTCAAGCGCCTTGGCAAGCTCGGCAGCTTCCAGAACGGTGAGCTGCGACAGTTCGTCAACGATTTTCTGAATATCGGCCATTGTGATTACTCCAATTCGTGTCTGCGGCTGCCTGCATCAGTCTTGCCGGACAACCGGATGTTCGTGTGCGATTGCCGTTATGCGGCTTCCTTGGCGCCATAGGCACCGAAGACGCGGGCCAGCTTCGACGCCGGAGCGGTCGAAAGCTGGGCGATCTTCGTCGCCGGGGCGTTGAGGAGGCCAACCAGCTTGCCGCGCAGCTCGTCGAGGCTGGGCATCGAGGCGAGCGCCTTGATTCCGGCTTCGTCGAGAACCTGCGTGCCCATCGATCCGCCGACGATTTCGAGCTTGTCGTTCGTCTTGGCGAAATCCACCGCAACCTTGGCGGCGGCCACCGGGTCGACCGAAGAGGCCAGCGCGGTGGGACCGATGAGCATATCGCCGAGACCGGTGTAGTCGGTATCGGCGATGGCGAGCTTGGCGAGACGGTTTTTCGCGACCTTGTAGCTTGCTCCGGCTTCCCGCATCTTCGCGCGCAGTTCGGTGGACTGGGCCACCGAAAGGCCGAGGTTGCGGGTGACGACCACCACGCCGACCTCGTTGAAGGTTGCGTTGAGCTGGGCAACCGATTCGGCTTTTTGCGAACGATCCATGCCTTACTCCTTCTCTATGGCCGCATGCGGACAAGGTCCGCGCGCGGCCGGCTCAATGTTTGCCGCAAGGCCGAAGCCGAGCGGGCAAGTCCATACGATGGGGAAGGAGTGCGCACCGCGATGCGCGAGGCACCCGCACGAATGCTAAGGGGCCGTTGGAATCTCTTTTCCCCGTCTAGGCTGGAAATTAAGCGCGGGCAGATCCCGTGCACCAACTGTCTCGGACGGATGATCCCCAAAGGGATCGGGGCGCGCCAATATCTGACGCACCCCGAAAGTCAAGCAATAGTGTGGCTGGCGATCGGCTCCGGCTTACGGAAAGCGCGGGCGGATCAGGTCGGCGAAATTGCCCTTCCTGACCACGCTTGCGGCGACTTCGTCCCTGTGATCGCACAGAAAGCGGTCCGTAGTAACGGTGTACTTCTTGAGCGACCAGCCGCCGAACTTGCCCGGTTTGCGATATTCGAAGCGCACCTTGGTGTAACGCTGGTTGACCTTCTCGAGATTGCGGGTCTCGCGCCAGGTCGCACCGGGCCGGATGTCCTCGTTGATGATCGGTTCCGAGCGCCAGCCACCGCCATTGCCCATGGCCGGATCGTAGTAGTCGACATCGACGATGTTGATCGTCTGCCGGGTGTTGTTCTCGAACGCGAGCTGGACGTTCTTGCAGGCGTTGGCGGCCATGGCGGGCGCGGCGCCGCCGATGGCAGTGGCGGCGGCAAGTGCGAGGGCGGCGGTCTTGGCGAAGGTACGGCGGTTCATCGGTTGTCTCCTTAAAAGGTTGGCGGAAACCTCATCGTTTCCATGCCTGTCCTTTTACGGAGCCGCTCCGACTGCCTGTATGGGGCAGATCCCCCATCCTGATCTAACGGCGACCAATCCTCTTGATGCCTGCAGCCACGGCGGCAATCAGCGAAAGCGCAAGCAAGCTCACGGCTGGTCTTCCTCGTAGTTTCCATAGGCCAGCAGGTCGCCCGGCTGGCAATCGAGCTCGCGGCAGATCGCCTCGAGCGTGGAGAAGCGGATCGCCTTGGCCTTGCCGGTCTTGAGGATCGACAGATTCGCCAGGGTTATACCGATGCGGTCGGCCAGCTCGGTCAGAGTCATGCGCCGTTCGTAGAGCAGCTCGTCGAGCCGGACCACGATGTGGCTGCTATCGTCCGGATCGTCCGCCATCACACGGTTCCGTCCAGGTCTTCGCGCATTTCCGCGCCGATCCGGAAGATCCGCGCCAGCACGAACAGCACCAGCGCCAGCAGGATCGCGCCGAGCGAGAACCGGCCGTCGAAATAGAGCGAGTGAGTCACGTGCGCCAGCCAGCCGGTCAGCCAGCTTGCCGGGAAAGCAAGCAACTGCGTAATCACCGCAAGCCAGCCCATCTCCCGCAGACGCACCGCGTTTTCGGGGATGAAGGGATCGCCCTGCGTGACCGTATCGACGATCCGCCGCCCCACCGCGAAGAACCGGAAGGCCAATATCGATGCGATCGCGCCGAGCACGAGGCAACCCGCGACAAGATAAGTGAGGTTGTCGGGCAGCGGCCTGCTGGCCCGTTCCTCCAGCGCCAGTCTTGCCGGTTCCCACCAGACCGTCATCAGCGGCAGCGCGATGATGGCAGCCAGGCACGCGGCGAGGCTGAGCACCATCATGACCGAGAGCAGCAGCCGGACCACGTCCAGCAGCCAGTCCCGCCGCGGCCTGTCGCCATGCCGGAACAGGTTCATGACGGTCAGACGACGGTCGGAGCGAGTGTGTTCACCCACAGGATCAGGACCACGTTCATGGCCACGGCGATGGCGATCGAGCGGTTGAGGATGTCAGACATTGATTGTTCTCCGATATGTTCAATATCGATAATCAATAAGGCGATTCACACATATTGTCAAACGATAATATCGAAAAACAATATGACCCTGATTGTTTTGCGGAAAAAGCGCAGGATACGAGCACGAAACGGGGACGAGGCGATGGGAGTCGCACCGGGCATGCGGCCTGCTCAGCTCAATCGCGGATGGGCAGGCCCATGGCGTCGTAGCGCACGATCTTCGCGCGCGGCTTCGGCGCGGGCTTCGGCGGCGGCTTCGGAACACTCGGCCGGGCGACGATCGGCCTGCCGAATGCATCGTATCGCGCAACAGGAGGCGCCGGAGGCCCAGGCGGCGCCGCCGGGACCGGTTCGGGAACTTTCACGCGAAGGGCCGGATGGGCTTCGGGCGCGGGAGCTGGCGGAGGCGCGACCGGTTCGGCGACGGCTGGCGCGGGCACTGATGGTGGAGGGGACGGTTCGGGCGCAAGCTCCATGTCCGCTTCGAGATCGAGCGACACGAGGGCGGGATCTTCCGGCACCAGCGCCTCGCCACTTTCCCGGCCTCGCCTGCGCCGCCGGAAAACGAACCACGCCACGGCGGCGAACGCGGCCAGCCCTAACGGCCACAAGGGAAGCGCCGATCCGGCCGCATTGGCCTTTCCGGCAACGGTCGACACGTCGAACGGCTGGGCAGTCCCCCGGTCGGGCGTCGTCTCTTCCGCGGCGAGCGGCTCACTGCCGACTTCCGGCGCAGCGGGCGCGGATGGCGAAGGCTCGGCCCTGACGGTTTGCGCAGGCTGTGCCGGTACAGGCGGGGCTCGCCGTTCGGACACCCCGGACGGATTTGCCACAGCGGCAGAAGCGGTCGGCGTTGTCGCTGGTTCCGGCTCGCTGGGCGTTGCCGGACGCAGAGAGCGGCCTTCGGTCGGCGTGCCGGGATTTTCGACCGGTCTGACCGGCAGGCTGAAATCGATGTCGGGAATGCCGGTCAGCGAGGGTGACGGCTGCGCGTCCTGTGCAAATGCCGACGACGCGCAGGACAGCATCGCGCCGAGCGCAATTCCCGCGAGACGGCGATGCCCAAACCAGTTGCCCATTGTCGATAAGGTCTTGCCGGTGCCGCATCAGGTCGGGAGCGACACCGGCGAAGCTCGTTCCCTTTGAACGGCTTGCTGCCACGACAAACCTGAACCTGAGGTGAGCGGCGGTCCTTTTGGTCGCATCGCTGGCCACGAAAAACCGGTGCGCACTTTTTCGTGCGATACTCGCGGTTTGACACCCGCCCCCCTCGCACCTATATCGCCACCACGGATCCACCGGTTCGAGCAAGGCAGGCCCAATGCGCGGGGGCAGGCCACAGGAAGGAACCAGCGGATTTTCCATCTGACGCATTGAGGCTGCAAGCCGCCGTTTCCCAGGCCGGGAGCGCGTGCATGCGGCCCGTTTGCGCATGATGGCTCCCCTCGCGTGAGGCGAATCAGACCGGTCGCGACCATGCGCCCGGCCCAGACAGTAAAGAGGCACGATCCCCCATGGCGACCAAGCCTGCCAGCAACAACCGTCCTTCGGCCAAGAAGCGTATCCGCAAGATTTTCGGCGACATCCACGAAGTCGTCTCGATGCCCAACCTGATCGAGGTCCAGCGCGAGAGCTACGAACAGTTCCTGCGCTCGGACAAGACGACCGGCTATGTATCGGGCCTCGAAAAGACGCTCGGTTCGGTGTTCCCGATCCGCGATTTCGCGGGCACCAGCGAGCTTGACTTCGTTCACTACGAGCTGGAAGACCCGAAATACGACACCACCGAGTGCCGTCAGCGGGGCATCACCTATGCCGCGCCGATGAAGGTCACGCTGCGCCTGATCGTGTTCGAAGTCGATGCCGAGACCGAGACCCGCTCGGTCCTCGATATCAAGGAGCAGGACGTCTACATGGGCGACAT
>JAGREJ010000242.1 GCA_020446595.1 Novosphingobium sp.
GCGCAAGGGCGCCTGTTCCGGCGTATAACCGTGCGGGACCGCGTTGTGCGCTACCCAGACGACTCTCATTCCCGCCAATGTCTTGGCCATCGTCATGTGCACAAGCCAGGCATAGGCAACGATCAGGGTCAGCAGACTCTTCGGTCGGCGATAGAGTTCGTCGGGCCAGTGAAGCAGCAGTATCGAGCGCGAGAACGGCAGGTTCCAGCGCGACAGACGCACGTCGTGGACGCGCAGCCCCTGCCGTTCCAGCGCCTCGGCGAGCAGGGCGGTGTAGGGATTGGTGCTGTTGCGGCCCGGTCGCGCGAAGACGTCGGGTTTGTGCTCTTGGCGGAGGGGATCATCCATCGCTTGCGCCACTGGCGAACAGCCGCCGCACCCGGTTTCTCGCAAACCGCAGGACAGAAATCGTTCCTTGCAACCCAAGGGCAAACAGGAACAGGGGAATTGCCGCCCACTTGCCGTTCTGGCGCAGGTAGCGCGTGCCGAATCTGCCGACGCGCCATGCGCTGGCCAGGTTTTCCTGAACCGTCTTGCCGAGCGGCCTGCGGATGAATCCGCCGAAATAGGCCCCGCGGCTTTCCGGCCGGGCAATGAATTTCGCATAGAAGGCCGCACGACCGGCATCGTAACCGGCGCGCAGTCCGGCCACGTCGGCGAGCTTGCGGCCGTGATGGTGCGAGACCGTTGGACGGGGATCGTAACCGCCATCGAAGCCGCTCCACGATGCGGAGGCGACGGCATCGACGTCCTCGCAGGGGAAGGGTGTGCCCGCGCCCATGTCGCGGCTCACTCCGCCGATCGCTTCGAGCGCCTCCCGGCGAAAGCTGAGATTGGCGCCGTGCAGGACGCCGGGGGCAATGAAGGATCGCGACGGCATATCGAACGGGTCGGTATTCGTCATGATCGTCACGGGGGCGTCGCTTGGATCGTGCAGCAAAATGCGTCCGCCGAGGTAGCCGGCCTGGGGCCGCTCGCCGAACGCCTCGACAATACGATCGACATAGTCCTCGGCAACGTAGCAATCGTCGTCGGTGAAACTGACAATTTTTCCACTCGCTTTTCGCCACGCGGTGTCGCGTGCGGCGCCAAGGCCTGGCTGCTCTTCGCGTGCTGGATGAAAGCGCGGATCCTTCGATGCGTAGGAAGCGATGACGGCCTCAGTGTGGTCGGTCGATCCGTTGTCGAGAATGACCGCTTCCCAGACATGCTCCGTTCGTATGCCTGCCAGCGCATCGAGCGCGGCTTGCAACTGGTTGGCCCGGTTGCGCGTGCAGATGACTATCGAGACTTCGACCATAGGGTTCGCGATCAATTCTGTTTGGCAAGAATACCGATGACTTTCAAAGCCTTGCGATGAACTATATTGATTGCATCGAGCACATCGTTCTCCGGTCCCTCCGGGCGGTCTTGCAGAGCCCACAAGCCGAACAGCAGGGCCAGATAGGTCAGCGCGCAAATCCCGCCAACCACGGCGATCTGGGCGATCAGGCCGGCGAAACTCGGCCCGAAGTCGAATACCGGCACAATGACAAATCCGAGCAAGGCCATGCACAGGGCGGCAGCGATCGTGCGCCAGTTGTGCTGCAATTGCGCTACGACCGGAATCCCGATGATCTCCTTCACGATGAACTTGTTGAACAGGACTACGATGACAACCAGGCAACTCCGGACAATCAGGTATCCCTGCAGGCCACCAAAAATGAGCCCGCATATGGTCAGCGGCACGCGGGTCAGGAGTCCCTGCAAGCTTCGGCGGAATAGCAGATCGTTACGGTTCTGCGCCATCGCCAGCGGTTGCAGCGCCGCTCCCAGGGTCATGGAGGCGGCGACGATTGCGAGAACCTGCAATATCGGAACCACCTCTGACCACTTTTCGCCAAGAACGAGCAGGACAAGCGGCTTTGCGAGGACTGCCATGAGGATACCGCAAGGCAGGGCGATGGCGGAGATCAGCGTCTGCGCCCGCGTATAGGCGCGGCGGAGACGTTCAGGCTGATCGCGCAATTGCCTGAAGGCGGGAAACAGGGTCGCGGACAGGGGGCGGGTCGTTTCCCGTGTCGGCAGGCTGGAAAGGTTGGTGGCCACGGTGAACAGGCCAAGGGTGTGAATCGTCAGAAACTTGCCGATCACCAGCGGCTCGAAGCGCACATTGATTGTAGCCATGATCTCGGTCAACGTCAGCCACCAGGAGAACGAAAGCAGCGCCCCGGCTTCCTTCAGCCGCAGTCTCGGGATGCGCGGAGCAACCGCGTAGGAAACCAGAACCTGCGTCACCTGTGACGCGACGGTACCGGCAACCAGAGCCACGTAGCTGCGGGTTTGCCAGGCGACCGCTATCGAGATGATGACAAGGACCAGCTTGCTGGAAGTCTGCATGATGAACCGCTGATGGAACAGCAGATCACGCTCGAGCATTGCCAGCTTGGTGTTGGCAAGCCCGCTGATGAACACCGATCCGCCGAATATGGCGAGAACGAGCTTGAGCCTTTCGTCGCCATACAAGTCGGCGAGGAAGGGGCCTAGCGCCGCAATGATCCCGCCGAGCAGCAAGCCGCGCAGCATGTTGAGCGTCCAGGCGCAATCGAGATGGCGATCGTCCGGCTCGTCGAGATGGATCAGGGCCTGACCGAGCGACATGTTGGTCACCGCTTGCACGATGGCCAGCACTGTCATGCCAATGGCGACGACTCCGAAATCGGCGGGCACGAGGAGTCGTGCCATCACGACCGTCGAGATCATGCCGAGCGCATTCATGACCGCGCTCGAACCAGCGATCCACATCGAGCCTTTGCGGATTCTGGAGGCGATGGAGTTCAGAAGACTGTCCTCGTTGCGCGCCGCATGATGCCCGTCACCCTGCCGAGCATGGCGTTGGAACATCCGTTATCGATGTTGCGATGCGGAATCAAATGCTTCAAACGGGCAGGCGCTTGACGGAATTGACGGGATCTGGCGGCTCCATGGGCCACGCACCATTCTTGAGTGTCGTAATCTGCACGCGGGACAGGGCTGCCTCGCTGGAGCGGACGCTCGAATCGCTTGTTGCGGCGGCGCAGAGGATGGCAAGGCCATGGGAACTGGTCGTTGTCGACAACGGCAGCAGCGACGAAACGCCGCAGGTCATTGCCTCGTTTGCGGATCGTCTGCCGGTAAGGGGTGTGCGGGAAGATGCCGCCGGTCTGTCGAACGCGCGAAATGCGGGCGTAAAGCAGGCACAGGGCGAATACATCGTCTGGACCGATGACGATGTCGTGGTCGATCCCGGTTGGCTCGAAGGCTGGGCCGGGGGGATCGAACAGGCGCAAGACTGCGCCGTTTTCGGAGGGCGGGCACTGCCTGTCTTCGAGGAACCGGTGCAGGACTGGTTCGTGAGCAACGAGCGACATCTTCAATCGTTGCTGGCAGTGCGCGATTCGCGCGAGTGGACCGAAGTCGACGTGAACCATGTGCCTTTTGGCCTCAACTTTGCGGTGCGCGCCGTGGAGCAGCGCGCGCATCCCTACGATCCCGAGCTGGGAGTGGGGCCGGGCCGCAGGCTCGGCGGCGAGGAAGTGGCGGTGATCCGGGCCATCCTGCGCGAGGGCGGACGTGGCCGGTGGGTATGGGATGCGCTGGTGCGTCACATGATCCCCGCGTCGCGCCAGAGCGCGGCCTATATCCGGCGCTTCTATAAGGCGATCGGCTACGGCTATCCGATCGGGGGCAAGCGACAGGCCGCGCCGCTTAGAGCCTGGGGGGCCTTGCTGGCAGGAGTGGTGTGGGCAACCTCCCGGCTCAGGCTCGGACGCTTCGACGAGAGCGGTGAGCCCGCCGATGTCCGGGCGCTTGTCCGGCTTGGCCTCGCCGAAGGAAGCCTGCGCCAGCATCTCGGCAGGCCGCTGGACGACTAGGCGCCGGGGTAGGGGCGGCGAGAAGGATGACATGCCCATGAAGCACCTGTTCGTCGTCACCTACGGCCGATCCGGCTCGACCGTCCTGCTCAACCTGCTCAATGCCGTCGATGGCTATTGCATCCGGGGCGAAAACCTCTCCCTGCTCAAGCACCTGAGCGTGGCGGTTTCGCAGACCAGGAAGGTCGTCGAGGAATATACGCCGTATGCTCCGGGACCGGACCACCCATGGTACGGCATCGATCGTGCCGATACGGACGGTCTGGCGCGGGCATTGGCCGAGGCTTTCGAACGCTTCGTGCTTCTTCCTCCTGACGGCGCGCGAGTCGTCGGCTTCAAGGAAATTCGCTACAACCCCGAGTTTCTGAGCGAGGAACAATTCGATGAAGTCATCGACTTCATCATGACTGCGTTCGACGAGCCGCGCATCGTCTTCAACCTCCGCAGCTGGAAGGAACTGGCCAATTCAGGGTGGTGGGCTGAGTGGCCAAGAAGGAAAGTGCGCCGGGAAATCGAGACCTGCGACGCACGGTTCCGGCGCGCCCATGCACGGTATCCGGATCGGACTTTCATGATCGACCATGCCCAGTACGACGGCAAGCCGGAAGGATTGAGGCACCTGCTCGACTGGCTCGGTGAAACAGTGGATGACACTGTCATGCAGGAAGTCAGCGAGCGCAGGCTGGGCCATCTCGATAAGTTGCGCGAGGTGGGTGAAGCGAAGAAATTCTGGAAACGGCTGGTCAATTCGGTACGGGGCTAGACGCGCGTCAGCCTTAGCCCTTCGATTGGAAGAATTTCCCGAAAATGCGGTAGTCGCGTCGATACCGGCGCGCGATCTTGTCCTTCATCGCCGAGGTGAGAACGGACAGGGGAATCTTGGGGCCGCCGGTCTGGGAATGGGGCAGCGCGATCGGCGCGCCGCGTTCGGCGCAATAGGCGGTCAGCTCGTCCAGCTCCCGGATGTCGAAGATCCGATCGTAAAATGACGGCCTCATCCCGAGGAACTGGAACTGTGGGGAAAAATGGTGCTTTATCAATGAGTTTTGCATGAAAATGTCGAGCCTGTCGATGAATTCGTCCAACTCCGGAGGCGTTTCCAGCTGCAAGTCGTTGTGGAACAGCACCCGGTTCGAATAGCCGGAGACGAACCGTTCGACCGGATCGCGCACGATAGAGAACCGTTGCGAGCGCGACGAGCGCGGCCAGGGCCGAAACCGCAGCGGGACGGTCTTGTAGAACTGGTGGATGTGTTTGTAGGGCTGACCGTCGAGCTCGAAGAGGATGAAATCCGGATCTTTCAGGCCCGGTGGTCGATCCCGGAGAGGAACGCCAGGATGATTGTGGGCAAAGATCGCGCGCTTGACCGAAGTACAGGCGTTCTTCGGAACCGGGAAGAACTCCAGCAAGGTGCCGTTGAGACCTATTCCCATGGTCCGCTCCGCAAACAGCTTTTCGGATGCATGTGTGGTTCCGCTCTGATGTAGTTTTTTGCCATGTTTGCTGTAATCGGGGTTCCAGAGCGAACACCCATTACCCTTGTCAGTGCGGACTTTCGCCAGCTTGGGACTGCCTGCCTCGAGGCGCTAGGAAGAGGATTCTGGATCATTCAAGCGTTTATAGAGGTCGGAGACTCCCGAATCTTCGATTAACCGCATGTCGACATCGGAGACTTCCGAAATCAATTTGGCATTCTTCGCCTGCTCATCTTCAAAAGATGTATTCTGTTCGAAGACCAGATTCGAACCAGTCTGCCTGTCGCTATTCCGACCGATATATTGGTCGGTGTGCGCTCTCTCGAGGGCAAACCTGAACGTGCGCGGCACGTTTGCCTTCAGCCAGTTGAAAGCCAAGTCGGGATGCGACCGGAGCGCACCAAGATCCAGCAGTGCCTTGGGGCCACGCCAGGCGAGCGCGGCATAGTAGAACTGCAACCAGTAGGAAATTGGATCGGGAAACCAGTACTCCATTCCTGGATGGGGTTGCATTACGATCGGGCTGCGCAGGAAGCCGGAAAAGTCGGTCGCAGTTGTCATGATTGCGGTGCGCCCTTGCGCAGCAAATTTGTAGAAGGAGATCATCTGCTCAACCGGCTCGCGATAGAGGACCAGTGTCGGCGTGTCGTTGGTCACTGGCCCTTCCATGTTCATGATCGGCGGTATCACTGCATGTTTCCACCAGCCCAGGTTGAACGCTGAGTCGAGATCTGAATTCGATTCGATTAGGAACTTACAATAGTTGGTTCCGCTTCTTGGCACTCCGACGATACGAACGTCGGCGGTGGATGCCTGGGAACGCTGGCTTTGCAAGGCTCGCTTTACGAAACCGATTGCTTTGGTGAGCATATGGGTTGAGCCTTTCACTCGCTCTCAATCCAGACAGATCATATCTGACAAATCTAACGTCCGACGATTGTCCTGATGGCGCTTGTAACTCTCTGTTTGAAGCCAAATTGGCCGGTCACCTTGAATTGACTTGGTATTGCTTCGAACAATTCGGGGTTCTCTCCATGGCAGAGTGCGAGAACGGTTTCCTCATCGCCAGCATAAGGCAAGAGCGCGGCGCGCTTGCAGCAGGAATCGAATTTTTCGCAAACAGCATTCCAGCTATGTGCGTAGGCTCCAAGGTAGCTCGCATTGATGGGCAAGGTCGATCCGAAGAACCTCATCCGGTTGGGATAATGGAGTAGCTTGTTGTCAGGGATGGTCAGCTTGCTGATGTCGTTGTGCGTCCGAATGGCGCTGTGTCTTGAGAGGGACGCGTCGATCCAGGCTACCGGGTTTTCGGACTCGCGCTCATCGGCCAAGGACTTGCAGAGATAGATCTTGCTGAGCCAGATGGCGATCATCGACCTGTACGTGGCAATTCCGCCGTCTTTATAATCTCGCCAATAGTGCGTGACGCCTTTCTCGTAGTGAAATGAGGAAGGCCGCGGATATATATCCAGCCTCATCGATTTGCAGGATTCCACGAACGATTGAGCTAAATCCCAAGCTGGCAAGCTATCGATTGGAGTTATTTGCGGATCGAAATCTATTTCGCGTTCATCGCACAGGGCTTTGAAGAAATCCTGTGTCTCTTCGTCGCCGCAGTAAAGCCGCAGAGACTGGCCTCGGATCATATCCAGCGTCAGCGGAAGAAATCGCTTGTAATGATCGGGTTGGTGCTTCGGATTACTCGGAATAGTCCAATAGCCACAGCAGTATGAGATAGCGCTCATCCTATATGGCCCACCGTGTGAATTGGAGTCAGGTACATTACCGCGATCCCGGAGCCGCAAAGATCGCCTCGAACCGGTCGGCGATGACTGCGATGTCGAATGCCCGTGCCGCATAGGCGCGGCCGTTGTCGCCCATCCTTTCGCGCAAGGCGGGATCGGTGGCCAGCGCGCGCGCCTGTTCGATGAGTTGCTGCTCTTCTCCCGGTGGTGCGACGATGCCCGCCTCGTGGTCCACGATCAGCCGCGCCGCGAGATTTTCCGGCGGCACCGAAGCCAGGATCGGGCGGCCTATCGACAGGTAACTGAGAACTTTGGACGGCACTGAATAGACCCCTGCTTCGGGCTCGATCACCGTCACGAACATGTCCGCGCCGGACAGCATCAGCGACAAGTGCTCGATGGGCACCCACGGGTGAGTAGCGAAATTGGCCAGTCCCTCGCTGCGCGCATTCTCCGCCAGTTTCGCCACGACGTCGCCCTCGGAAAACACATGGACGCTCGCCTGGGGCAGGGCGCGGGCAAGATCGAGGAGCAGGCGCGGATTGTGCTTGTAGCCCAGCGTTCCGGAATAGACCACGCGCAGCCCCTCGCCGGGCATATGCTCGCTTGCCCAGGGATTGTCGCGCGGGTGCAGCGGCAGGTCGGCCAGTGCTCCCCAGTTCTCGATGATGGTCACGCGCTGCGGATCGACGCCCTGTGCGGTCAGCAAGGGCAGGAAGTCGTGGGTGATCGTCACGACATGGTCGCTTTCGCGCAGCATGCGGAATTCAAGATGGCGATACCATGCCGCAACCGCGTGGCCGATCACCGGGAACTTGCGCGGCACCACGGCGCTGATCGCGCGGCTGTAGATGTCCTGAAGCCAGAACACGAACTTCGCGCCCTGTTTCTGGGCCTGTGCGAGAATCTGGCGTTCGCAATCGAGCGGGGCATTGCCGGCCAGCACCACGTCGGGCCGGACTTCGGCGCAGAGTCTGGCCAGTTCGCGCCCGACCTCCACTTCCTGCTGGCGGCGGCGAAAGAACGAATTCTTGGCGAACTGCGCCTTGTTGCGCACCGGCA
Source organism: Novosphingobium sp. (assembly GCA_020446595.1). Lineage (GTDB taxonomy): Bacteria > Pseudomonadota > Alphaproteobacteria > Sphingomonadales > Sphingomonadaceae > Novosphingobium. Next base: position 8,176 of record JAGREJ010000242.1, read on the forward strand.
TGATGCTGAAGGTCGGCGGATCGTCCGGCTGCACGGCGAGGTTGCCCTTGGGCGACTGGAAACCGGCGGACCACGAATGGACGACCTCGTGCCCGCGCCGGGCCAGCTCTCGGGAAAGCTGCACGGAAAACGGATGGCCCGAATATTCGAACACCAGAATGCGCATCAGTTCCGTCCGGATTTGAGCAATTTGTCGAAATGGGCGTCAAGCCTGACGAAACCGTCGATCATACGCTCCAGAGAAAGCTCCTTCTCGCCGAATTCCATAAGGCTCTTGCCCAGTTTCGCGCGCGGTCCCGGCGCTGCGAGCGCATCGCGCATGGCTTCCGCCAGCACCTGCGTGCCTTCGCCCTTGACGCGAAAGCCGGTCACGCCGTCGACGACATAGGCATGTTCGGGATGGTGGCGATGGGTTTCGCTATCGTCGAAGATCATCACCGGCACCCCGTATGCGAGTGCATGGTTGACGCTGAGGCCGACACTGCCGCCAACCACCAGCAGGCTGGCGCTGCGGAACATGGCGCCGATGGCGTCTTCGTCGTAGACTGCGCCAGCCATGGTGACGCTGCCCTGACCTGCGGCCGCCACGGCCTCGACAGCGGCCCTGTCGGGCCCGTCGCCGACAACGGTCATGCGAGCGCCGGGAAAGGCCTGACGCAGCTTGAGGAACGCCTCGACCACGCGGGGCACGTGCTTGTCCGGCGTGAGCCTGCCGACGCTGATGACATGAGGTGCCGCCGGATCGCGCGGGCTTTCGTCGATGCCGCGGCCGGGGAAGGATTCGATGGCCAGCGTATTGCGCGCAACGAATACCGGCATGTCGCTTCCCAGCCGGTCGTGCAGGAAGGCGGCGCTCTCATCCGAATAGACGAGCTGCGCGTCTGCCCGGCGCATCAGCCTGAGCCGGGTATTCTGGACAAGGCGGTCCACCGGAGCGGTAAAGCCGCGTTCGCGGTTCCAGCCCTGCGACCAGAACGCCAAAGGCACCGGGCTTCCCAGCAGGACGAGCCGCCAGACCAGCGAAAACTGCGGCGAGAACTCGCAGACCAGCGCCTCTGGACTGGTGGCGCGCATGATCTTGTCCAGCGAAGCGTGCACGCGATACTGGTTGCGCCGCGAACGGCGAAACGGAATGGAAATGAGCCATTCGTGGTCGTCTCCCGCCGCCGTTTCGAGGCCGTGGGATGGCCCGCCTTCACCGCAAACGACACGCCAGCCCAGGCGCTTGTGCAATTGCTCGAACAAAGCGACGCGGTAGTGGGGAACGACTCGCTGGATTATGACCGCTCTTGCCACGCGCTCTCCCTGATTCCCTGATCGTTGCGATAGAGATTGATGATGGCGAGGCTCGTACCGAGCGCGAAGACCAGTGCGCACCATTGCACTGCCGCCGCCGTGCCGTAGGCCAGTTGTCCCAGCAACGCAGCCAGGAAAGACGCCAGCAGGACCAGGCCGAAGCTGATGTTGAGCGAGCGCGTATCCATGATGATATAGCCGAAGGCGGTGTAGAACTTGAACGCGCCCACGGCGCCAAGGCCTGCGTAGATCGCGAATGTTTCAAGCGAGGGAAAGGGCGCATCAATGCCCATGATGATGCCCAGATAGACGATATTGGCGAGCCACAGGGCCAATGTCGTGCCCACGCCGAAACCGAACGAAAGCGCCATCCAGTAGAACGAAATCCGTGAGCGCATGGCAGCGGGCCGCTGGTTCCAGATGCCGCGGAAATAGCTGGTGAGGGGCAGTGCGCACAGCATCGCCAGCGTCAGCAGCAGGATGGTGATCCGCACGATCGTGGCATACCAGGCGCTGCTTTGTGCGGGCAGGGCCTCCTGGACGACGACGACCGACAGGTTGACCGCCAGCATCACCAGCCCGTCGATCAGGCCGATGGGAAGGGCTTCGCGCAAGGCGCGCCACGCGGACAGGCCGGTACCTTTGAGCAGGTAGGGACGCCGGAGCAGCAAGTGCCCGGTGCTGAACAGGCTTGCGGCGATGCTCGGGCCAATCATGACCAGCGCCGCGAGCATGGGGCTGCGCGCCACCCATGCCACGCTCAATCCTATGACGTAGGCCAACGTCTGGAGAACCGCCCTCAATGTCGCGGTGAAATAGAGCTCGTTGTAGGCTGTCCGCACTTCGTCCAGTGCACCGATCAGACCGGCGCAGATTTGCAGGACCGCGACGACGATGAACACGGCGGACCACGATTGCCCCAGCGCATAGGCAACCGCAGCGACCATACCGATCATCGCCGCCAGCCAGGATGCCCGCATGAGCGTGAGAAAGGCTTCCGCTTCCGCATCGTGGCGATTGTCGGTCATCGCTTCCCCGACGCGGCGGCGACCGAGATAGTAACCGCCGCCCAGCAGGACCGATGAGAGGCCGCCCAGCGAGATTGCCGCCATCAGCCGTCCGTAGTCGGCATCTCCCAGTTCGCGGTAAACCAGCGGGACGAAGAACAGGATGCCGATGACCGACGGCGCGCGCGCAGCGAAGTTCATCAGCAAAGAGAGCTGAGCCTTGCCGCGATGGGTCGTGCGGTCGAACAGGTTACTCACCGTGGCAAGGGTCCGCAGCGGCTCTCGCTTCCGGCCACTCGGCGGCGCCATAACGCCAGCGACGGCTCCGGCCCGGATGTCTGGTAAAGGCCCCCGATTGCAGCATCTGGCGCTCAGTCCAGACGCGCCCTGGAAACGGTGAGCGCATAGTCGCCCCGGATCCTGCCGCCCAGACTGGCCAGCGCGATGCGCGCGGCAAGGCAACCGGCCGGTGCGACGAAGGATACCTGTTCGGTCGAAGGCTCGCCCGCCAGGCCGCGCGTCATGTTGGTCCGGGTTTCGAGTTCCACGCGCGAGGGCAGGCAGGTCACTGTCCAGCGGAATGCGCCTTCGCCATCCGGTTCCTGCCCGTCGGAACGGACGAGAAAGCTGTGGGTGCCGGCGCCGAGCGGCACCACACGCTGAATGATGGTGCCGCTGACCTGGCCGTCGGCGGTGACCCGGACGGTGTCGCTCTCGGGTTGGGTGACAGATGCTTCGCGTCCGGGGAATACACTCCATGCGAACGGTGAAGCCAGTTCGCCCTGCGAAAGCGATTCGAAGCCTGCGGCCTCGCCCTTGCTCAGGGCACCAAATTCCCGGCTGGCCTCGATCGCCAGGGGAATCTGGCCGAAATCGATCAGTGTGCGCTCGATGGCTGCATATTCGTTGGGCCGGGGCGGCGAGCCGATCCGCTTCATGGCAGCCAGCATTTCCAGCCATGGTCGATAGGTCTCGGAAGGGATCGGATCGGTGGTCAGCAGATATTCCCGTCGCCAGTTGGGATTGCCCGAGAGCCGCTCCGCCATGGCTTCCGGCGCTCCGGGGTCGACGAGGAAGGTATGCATCAGGTCCTTCAGGCGCTCTGCTTCCATCCTCTGGCGGGCCATGCTGTCGAAGCGAATGGCTGCGCCGTTCACATCGCCCGATTCCCTTGCGACCTGGAACAGCAGGAACTGGGTCGCGGTGTCACGCCAGCCAAGCTGCGACGCCAGCGTCAGCGAGCGTCCGGCGCCCTCGGCGTTGTCGGTGTTGAGCTGGGAGACGGCGAGCAACCGCAGCGTGGCGGCATCTAGCGGGCGCTGGGCGAGGCTCAGCCGGGCAGGTGTGATTGCCGCGGCATAGTCGCCTGATGCTACGGCGCGCGATGCCTTCTCGGTTTGCCCCGTTGGCGTGCGGTTGGGCGCGAAGGTCCAGACGGCTTCGCCGGAATTCGCCAGGCTTTCGGTAACCAGCCCCTGGGCGCTGGCGAAAACGCCGGTGGCGGCAAGTGCAATCGC
>JAGREJ010000243.1:0-4448 GCA_020446595.1 Novosphingobium sp.
CCGCTCAATCTGGTGCGGCTGGTCCGAGCCGCTTCGACTTTCGAGGGGGCTTCGCGCTATGCCGCGTGGAAGATCGAGCGGCACACCGGGGTTGCCGTCGCCATCACGCCATGGCGCGAGAAACACCCGGTGCTCGCTGCCCCTGGAGTCTTGTTCTCGGTCTGGCGCGCGCGGCGCAATCGGGCCTGACTACATATACCGCATCTGGATGCGGATCGACTTCACGCCCTGGCCAACCGAAAACGCGGTCTTCTTGTAGCTCGGCTTGCCGAGATTGAAGATGTTGATGCTCGGATTGTTGGACATGGCGCCGCCGTCCTTGGTCAGGTCGGTGCTGCCGTTGCCGTTGGCGTCGTGACGCACCGCGATGCCATAGGTGCCCGCCGCCGGAACCGGCATGCAGAAGGTCATCGTGCCGGTTCGGGCGGGCGCCTCGATACGGTTGAGCCAGCGGCCCTTGGCGAGCCATTCCGAAGCGGTCGCGCGGTAACTCTGCACGCGAACCTTGCCGCTGGATGATTTGATCCCGTCGACCGTCACCATGACCGCCGGACCGGCCTGCGCGTTGCACTTGGACATGTCGTTGCCGATCGTCTGGCGATACTGGGCCAGGGCAGGCGCAGAAGTTGCCAGTCCGAGCGCGCCAAGCGCAATGGCCGCCACGGCAAGGGGCCGGGCGGTTCGGGAGACACTATGCGTATTCATGCTTGCCATCGGTTTCCTGTTGCAGTGCCGAGGGGTGGATTGAGTCGATCAAGGGTGACCGGGCTTGCCCGCGATTTCAAGGGCAGCTTCAATGTTGCGCAACCTAGCGGCCTTGCGCTGAACTCATTGTGAATTGTCGAATGAACGGGTGTTAATGCGGCTCGCCCCGCGCAGCCGGTCGCGCTGTCGCAAATTTGCAATCGAGCATGTGGAAAAGGCGCGATTGCGCCTTGTCCCGCGAGTCGGCGATACGTAGTCGCCAAAGATCAGGAGCATTTGACCGCCTATCATGGAAGCCCCGCTTATCTCGCCGTCGATCCTGTCGGCCGATTTCGCGAAACTGGGCGAAGAAGTGCGCGCCATCGACGCTGCCGGGGCGGACTGGATCCACGTCGATGTCATGGATGGCCATTTCGTGCCGAACATCACTATCGGCCCTGCGGTGGTGAAGGCCCTGCGACCGCACACTACAAAGCCGTTCGACGTCCACCTCATGATTGCGCCGGTCGATCCCTATCTCGAGGAATTCGCCGAGGCGGGCGCCGACATCATCACGATCCATCCCGAAGCCGGACCGCATGCCCATCGCACGGTCCAGGCGATCAAGGCGCTCGGCAAGCAGGCGGGGATTTCGCTCAACCCGGCGACTCCGGCCAAGATGCTCGACTACCTGATCGACGAGATCGATCTGGTGCTGGTGATGAGCGTCAACCCCGGTTTCGGCGGGCAGAGCTTCATCGCCAGCCAGCTCCGCAAGATCGAGGCGGTGCGCAAGATGATCGACAAGAGCGGGCGCGATATTCGGCTTGAGGTCGATGGCGGCGTCAATGCCGAAACCGCGAAGTTGTGCGTCGAGGCCGGCGCAGACGTGCTGGTAGCAGGCTCGGCGACCTTCAAGGGCGGCCCGGAGCGCTATGCCGCCAACATCGCCGCGCTGAAGGGGCAGGGATAGCGCGATGGCGGACAGCACCTTCTCCGATCTGACCGCACGCGACGCGCTTGAGGACGAAAGTTCGGGCGTGCCTCTGGTTTCGGCGGAGCAAGGCGAGCACGCGCTGATCGTCGACAATGAGGCAGCGGTGCAATCGGACGAAGGCGCGACGCGCCACGAAGTCATCGCGCCGGGCCGCGCGCTTGCCATTGCGGACTTCCCTGCGATTTCGGTCAATCCTGTCGAGCGGTTGATCCGCCTGGGTTATCGTCTGGGCATTCCCGGATCGATGCTGTCGATGCCGGTCGGCAAGAAGGTCGGGCCGCGTCTGCTGGCGACTGTCACCAATCCGCTGGCGGGCGATCGCGCATCGGGCATTGCGTTGCGGGCCGGACATTTCCTTGTCCATGGCGCGAAGACTCCCATTGCCCAGGCCGATTTCGGCGGTGCGGCGAGGATGACGCCGCCGCTGGAGCGGCTGGTCCATTCGTTCGACTGGCTGGCCGATCTCGATGCCTGCGCACCGCGCGAGGAGGCCGCACCGGTGGCGGAGCGGATCATGGCGGCCTGGCTCAAGGCCAATGGCAAGCCACCTTCGCGTCCCGGCAAGGGTGCGGCCTGGACCGTGGGCCATACTGGTGGGAGGCTGCTCAACTGGCTGGTCCACGCGCCGCTGATCCTGTCGGGGATCGACCGCGCGCTGCGTTCGAGCACGCTCAACACGATTTCCGAGACCGCGCGCTGGCTCGACCGCAATGTCGCGCGCGCCGAAGACCGGCTTGCCGAAACCGTCGGCTGGAGCGCGATTGTCGCTGCCGGCCTGCTGATGCCGGGCGGACGCCCGCGCAGGCTCTATGGCGAGGCAGGCCTGCTGCGCGCGATCGGCGAGGCGATCGGCGACGATGGTGGCGTTCTCTCGCGCAGCCCGATCGCGCAGATGGAAGCGATCGCCATGCTGGTAAAGCTGCGCGCCTGCTACGAGGCGACACGGCGCGATCCGCCCGAAGCGATAGACGAAATGCTCTCGTTCCTGGTGCCGCCCCTGCTCGCGCTGTCGCACGGCGATGGATCGCTGGGGTCGTGGCAGGGGGCATGGGCCGTGCCTTCGGGAACGGTTTCCATCTTGGTAGAGGCGAGCAAGGTGCGCACCCGGCCGCTGCGCGAGGCGCGGCAATGGGGCTTCCAGCGCGTCACGGCGGGCAAGTCGGTTCTGCAAATGGATGCCGCGCCGCCGCCTATGCCGCGCCATGCCCGTTTCGGCTGCGCCTCTACGCTTGCCTTCGAGTTTTCGGTGGATGGTCGGCGTCTGATCGTCAATTGCGGCGGCGCCGCCTGTGCGGGTGGTATCGTGCCGGTCCGCCTCGAACAGGGCCTGCGTGCTTCCGCCGCGCATTCGACGCTCACGCTCGACGATGCCAACTCCACCGCGATTCTCATCAATGGCGGGATTGGCCATGGCGTCACCGAAGTCGAGGTCGAGCGCCGCGAAATGGAGGTCGAGGGACAGGGGGCGGCAACCCGTATCGAGGCGAGCCACAATGGCTATGCCGCCCGGTATGGCCTCGTTCACCGCCGGATCCTTATCGCGCGCTCCGATGGCAGTGAGCTGCGTGGCGAAGATCTGCTGGTGCCGACAGGGCGCAAGGGTAAGCGCGGCAAGGTCGGCTATGCGATTCGCTTCCACCTCGGCCCTGATGTCGAGGCGCGGCTTTCGGAGGATGGACAGGGTGCGGGGCTGGCGCTTGCGGACGGCAGCTACTGGCAATTCCGTTCGGGCGAGGGCGAGGTCGCGATCGAGGAAAGCCTGTGGGTCGATGGCAGTGCGCGGCCCGTTCCGGTGCAACAGCTTGTCATCCAGGGCCTCGTCTCGCGCGGGGGCGGCAACTTCTCCTGGCTGCTGAAAAAGATGGGTTGATGGCGTCCCCGACCGGGTTGTCCGGTGCGCTGCTCGTGACTAACACGAGTCAGGTTTTTCTCTCGGGGCTCTTTCTGACATGACCGATTCCGTTCCCGTCAAGCGCGCGCTTCTTTCAGTTTCGGACAAGGAGGGCCTTGCCGAACTAGGCGCGGCGCTCGCCGCGCGCGGCGTCGAGCTGGTTTCGACCGGCGGCACGGCAAAGGCCTTGCGCGACGCGGGGCTTGAAGTGCGCGACGTCTCCGATCTCACGGGCTTTCCGGAAATGATGGACGGGCGGGTCAAGACGCTGCACCCGATGGTCCACGGCGGCCTGCTCGCGGTGCGCGACGATGCCGAACACGCCAAGGCGATGGCGGAACACGGCATCGGCGCAATCGATCTGGTCGTGGTCAACCTCTACCCCTTTGAGAAAACCGTGGCAGGCGGGGCCGACCGCGACACCATTATCGAGAACATCGACATCGGCGGGCCATCCATGGTGCGTTCGGCGGCCAAGAACCACCGTTACGTCGCAATTGTCACCGACCCGGTCGACTATCCCGCCCTGTTGACGGAACTGGATGAGCGCGACGGCGCAACCTCCCAGCCATTTCGCATTCGCATGGCCGCCAAGGCCTATGCCAGTACGGCTGCCTACGATGCGGCGATCGCCAACTGGTTTGCCTGGGCGGACGCCTTCACCAATCCGCTTGGCCCCGAAGCACTCGGGGCCACGCCATTCACGTCGATTCTTCCCGTGGCAGGTCGGCTGGCCGATACCCTGCGTTATGGCGAGAACCCGCACCAGCAGGCAGCGTTCTACACTGGCGAGGCATTCGGCAAAGGGGCGCTGGCGGAGGCCACGCAGGTGCAGGGCAAGGAGCTGTCCTACAACAATTACAACGACACGGACGC
>JAGREJ010000243.1:4518-7162 GCA_020446595.1 Novosphingobium sp.
GGTGTTGCGCAGCGTGGAACATTGCTCGACGCATGGGAAGAAGCTCTGGCTTGCGACTCGGTATCGGCATTCGGCGGGATCGTCGCCAGCAACGTTCCGCTTGACGGTCCGACCGCAGAGGCAATCAGCAAGATTTTCACTGAGGTCGTCGCGGCTCCCGATGCCGACGATGATGCAAAGGCAATCTTCTCCAAGAAGAAGAACCTGCGCCTGTTGCTCACCGGTGAATTGCCTGACCCGGCGCGGGCCGGCTTTGTGATAAGGCAGATCGGTGGCGGGCTTCTCGTCCAGTCGCGCGACAACGGTCACATCACCGCCGACATGCTCAAGGTTGTGACCAAGCGCGCGCCGAGCGATCAGGAAGTGCGTGACCTGCTGTTCGCCTGGACTGTCGCCAAGCACGTCAAGTCGAACGCCATCGTCTATGCCAAGGACGGGGCCACGGCGGGCATCGGCGCGGGCCAGATGAACCGGCGCGACTCCTCGCGCATTGCTGCGGCCAAGGCGCTCGAAGCCGCCGAGACGATGGGCTGGAGCGAGCCGCGCACGGTCGGCAGCGCAGTGGCGTCCGATGCCTTCTTCCCCTTTGCGGACGGGCTGCTTGCCGCTGCCGAGGCAGGCGCGACCGCGGTGATCCAGCCGGGTGGTTCGATCCGCGACGACGAGGTGATTGCCGCCGCCGACGAAGCCGGCCTTGCCATGGTGTTCACCGGGATGCGCCACTTCCGGCATTGAAGCACCGCGTCGGGTCAACCGTTCGTCGCACACAATTCTCAATTCACCGCGCTGGCAGAATCCTGTCGGAAATGTTCACCAAGTTGCAAGCGTCGCTCGGGCAGGCCCGTCGAAACCGCGGCAAGGCCGCCACTGACGATCAGCGAAAGTCCGCTCCCATGGCACCGTTCAAACCCGACTTCTACCGTATGTTTGCCGTGGGGTTTGTCGCGGGCGCGCTGTTTGTCTTTTCGACGATGGACACCGGAATGGGCGAACGGATCGCCAATGGCGTGGTGCCGGTCGCAGAGGCCCAGGCGGCACAGTGACGCGTCAGGCTCGCCTGCGCCGCGCAATTCTCGCATCAGCAGTCCTGTTCGTCGCCAGCGCCTGCCAGCAGCAAGCGGTGGCCTCCGAGCGCATGGTCGCCGCGCCTGCAGCGAAAGTGCGCGCCAGCGAGACGCCGGGCCTCAAGAAGGCGATTTTCGCCGGAGGCTGTTTCTGGGGCATCGAAGGCATCTTCAGCCACGTCAATGGCGTGACGAGCGCGGTGTCGGGCTATCACGGCGGCATGAAGGCCGATGCCGACTACAGCACGGTCAGTTCAGGCGCGACCCGTCACGCCGAAGCCGTCAAGGTAATCTACGATCCTTCCGTCGTGCGTTATGACGAATTGCTGCGGATATTCTTTTCGGTTGGCGCCGATCCCACACTCAGGAACCGGCAGGGGCCGGATGTCGGCACCCAGTATCGCGCCGCGCTGGTCCCGCTCGGCGCGGAGCAGCAGAAGGTGGCCGCGGCCTACCTCGCGCAGATCGCGAAATCGGGTGTCTGGAACAAACCGATTGTCACACGGACCGAGTCTTACCGCCGGTTCTATCCAGCCGAAGGCTATCATCAGGACTTCATGGCGAAGAATCCTTCGCATCCCTACATCCGTAAATGGGACGCACCCAAGGTGCAGGGTCTGGCGCGGCTGTTTCCGGAACACTACCGCAAGGCCTTCAAGAAGGGCTGATTGCGAAGCTCGCCCCGTGAGGGCATAATGCAAGCATGAACGAGCACCGCCATCTCGAACATTCCGGCAGCGGGCTGGTCGCTGCCGCGCAGACCTCCTTCCGCGAGGCGGGCGAACAATGGACGGATATGCGCGCCGACGTTTTCGAGGCGCTGGCCCAATGTGATCGACCGGCTTCGGCCTACGATCTCGCCGAGCGGGTATCGACCGCGCGCGGCAAGCGCGTCGCGCCCAACAGCGTCTATCGCATCCTCGACCTGTTCGTGAAAACCAACCTTGCCCGCCGGGTCGAAAGCGCCAACGCCTATATCGTGAACAGCCACCCCGGTTGTCGTCACGACTGCATCTTCCTGATTTGCGACAGCTGCGGCGAAGCCACCCATATCGACGACGACCGGCTGACCGGATCGCTGATCCAGGCCGCCAACGCGGCGGGGTTTGCGGACATCAGGCCAGTTGTGGAACTGCGCGGAATCTGTGCGGAGTGCAGTTAGGCGGAAAGGCTCTTCCCGTCCCGTGATTGGGTGCCCGACCGCTTTTCCCTGTCATTTCCCGCACGAGCGTCATATTGGCGGGAATACCTATCGACACCAGATGACGGCTCGTGAACAACAGTGACATGACAGCCAATCCGCCAACTCCGCTTCTCGACACGGTCGATACGCCCGACGATCTGCGCAAGCTTGGTCGGGAGGAGCTGCCGCAGTTTGCAGACGAATTGCGCACCGAGTTGATTTCGGCGGTCGGGCAGACGGGCGGGCATCTCGGGTCCGGCCTTGGCGTGGTCGAACTGACGGTCGCCATCCATTACGTGTTCAACACGCCGGAGGACCGGCTGGTGTGGGACGTGGGCCATCAGGCCTATCCGCACAAGATCATCACCGGACGTCGCGACCGTATCCGCACCCTGCG
>JAGREJ010000244.1 GCA_020446595.1 Novosphingobium sp.
CTGATGCGGGCAAACGTGCGTGTCGGCCATGCCTGGGGCATGACCGAAACCTCGCCGGTCGCGACCATGACTTACGAGACGCCCGACTGGGACGAAAAGTCGTTCGACGAGAAGGTCGCCTACAAGGCCCTGCAGGGCAGGGTCGGATATGGCTGCGAAGTGCGCGCGGTCAGCCTTGACGATCCGAGCGTGGTGTTGCCGCGCGACGGCAAGTCCACTGGCGCGCTTCAGGTGCGTGGCGCCTGGACGATCCAGCGTTATTTCAAGGCGGAAGCCGACGCGGCGGACAAGGACGGCTGGTTCGATACCGGTGATGTCGCCTTCATCCATCCCGACGGCTCGGTGCAGCTTACCGACCGGACCAAGGACGTCATCAAGTCCGGTGGCGAGTGGATCAGTTCGGTCGACCTCGAAAATGCGGCGGTCGCGCACGCCGATGTGGCGGAGGCAGCGGCCATCGGCGTGCCGCATCCGCGCTGGGACGAGCGGCCTATACTGATCGTCGTGCGCAAGCCGGGATGCGAGGTCAGTGCCGACGAAATCACCGCATTCCTGTCCGACAAGGTGGCGAAGTGGTGGCTGCCCGACGCGGTCGAATTCGTCGATGAGATCCCGCACACTGCCAGTGGCAAGATCAGCAAGAAGGATCTTCGCGACCGGTTCGCGGACTATGCGCTTCCGGCCTGAGCCAGCCGGGGCTTACAGAAGGCTCAACTGACCGTTCAGGTCCGGCTTGCGGAAATTGCTGCAATCAAGCTGCAGTTCGCGCGCGATGTTCATCCCGTAACGCTGGCAGGCAAGCCGGAAACGTCGCCGGTAAAGCTCGGCCCAGACGCCCTGGGGCCTCATCCGGCTGCCAAAGCGCGGATCGTTGTCGCGGCCCCCATTTTTATCGGCACGCACGGCCTGCACGATGGACATCACCTTGGCGGCGCGGTCGGGGAAATGGGTTTCGAGCCACTCGCGGAACAGCGGCGCGACCTCGTGCGGCAGGCGCAGGAATATCCAGCTTGCCGAGCGCACGCCGCGCGTGGCGGCTTCTTGCAGGATCGCTTCGATATATTCGTCGGTGATCGCCGGGATGACCGGCGCGATAGAGACATGCGCGGGCACACCAGCCTTTGCCAGTTTCTCCAATGCATCGAGCCGTTTGGCGGGAGATGCGGCGCGCGGCTCCAGCAGGCGCGAAAGACCGGGATCGAGACTGGTCACCGAAATGCCCACCGCGACGAGCTTGCGCCGTGCCATGTCCGCCAGAAGGTCGATGTCGCGCAGCACCCGATCGGACTTGGTAGTGATGATGACCGGGTGGCGCGCTTCAAGGCAGACTTCGAGCACCTGCCGGGTAATCCGGTAGCGCGCCTCGATCGGCTGGTAGGGGTCGGTGTTGGTGCCCATGGCGATGGGCGCGGGTCTGTATCCCTTCCTGGCGAGCGTGGCGCGCAGCAGCCTTGCCGCATCGGGCTTGGCGAACAGCCTCGTTTCGAAATCGAGTCCCGGAGACAGGTCGTGGAACGCATGGGTAGGGCGGGCAAAGCAATAGATGCAGCCGTGCTCGCAGCCGCGATAGGCGTTGATCGAGCGGTCGAAAGGAATGTCGGGCGACTTGTTGAAGTTCAGGATCGAGCGCGGGTGCTCCTCGGTGACGCTTGTGCGCAATTTGCCCACAGGGCCGTCCACAAGTTCTTCCACATCGCGCCAGTCCCCGTCGGCCTCGCGCGCGGCCAGGCCGAAACGCTGCGGCGTCGTGTTCGAGGGCGCGCCTCTGCCTCGCGGTGGAGATAGGTGTTTCACGAGTCCAAGGAACATATATAGAACATATTGACAAGGGCTTTCGGTCCGGCACAACTGTCGGCAGGCTTTGTGGCGCAGGGAAAAGGCGACTCATGAAACGAGCAATCCGCGCGGCGCTGGCCGCTATGTTGGCTGCGACACCAGTGGCGGTATGCGCGGCGGACCAATCATCGCCCTGCCCGGAGGGACACATCTGCGCATCCGATCCACAGGGCGTTACAGAGGAATTGCGCAAGCTCGGATTCCGTGCCGAACTGACCAAGCACGAGAGCGGCGATCCCCAGATCGAAAGCGGCGCCGCGGGCTACGATTTCCGGCTGAACTTCAACGAATGCACGGAGAACAGGCAATGCCGGTCGCTGGGATTTGCGGTCGTCTTCGCCGATGATGGCAAGAACACGCTGGAGCTTGCGAACACCTGGAACAAGCAGAAGCGTTTCAGCCAGATGGCAGTCAATGACAACGGATCGCTGGCTTTCACTTACGACGTGACGACGGTGGGCGGGCTGACCAAGGCGAATTTCGCAGATGTGGTTGACTGGTGGCAGTCGATGCTTGGCCAGTTGCGGGGCTATTTCACGCAAGCCGCGACGAAATAAGCAGAGGACAGGGGCCGATCAGACCTCGCGCAGGCGCGGCATCAGTTCGACGAAATTGCAGGGGCGGTTGCGGCTGTCGAGCTGTTCGGCAAGGATTCCGTCCCATCCGTCCTTCACCGCCCCGTTCGAGCCGGGCAGCGCGAAGATGTAGGTGCCGCGTGCGACCACCGCCATGGCCCGCGACTGCACGGTCGAGGTGCCGATGGTGCGATAGCTGATAAGGCGGAAAATCTCGCCGAAGCCGGGAATTTCCTTGTCCTTGACGCGGTCGAGCGCCTCGGGAGTTACGTCTCTGCCGGTCAGGCCAGTGCCGCCGGTGGTAACGATCGCGTCGATCGCGCCGTCGTCGATCCAGTTGTTGAGGCGACTGGCGATGCGGTTCGCATCATCCTTCTCGATGGCGCGTCCTGCCAGCCTGTGCCCGGCGGCCTTGATCCTCTCGACGAGAATGTCGCCGCTGGTGTCGTCATCCGGCCCGCGCGTGTCGGACACTGTGAGGACCGCGATGTTGATGGGCTTGAACGTGCGTTCGGGATCAACGGCCACGAAGCAGTGCTCCGTTCGCGGCCATGCGGCGTCCCTGTGCGCCGGTGAGACCGGGGAAGGTAGGCCACATGCCCTGCGCGAGCGCCATGCGGCTTTCCGAAGGCCCGCCCGCCTGCCGTTCGTACATCCAGTAATTGCGCATGACGATGTTCACATAGCCGCGCGTTTCCCAATAGGGGATCGATTCCATCCACAGCAGCGGGTCGCCCTGGTC
>JAGREJ010000025.1:0-1033 GCA_020446595.1 Novosphingobium sp.
GGTCTGCCGAAAACGAGAGGTTGTCCCCGAAACGCGCGTCCAAAGCCGCAAAGGCGTCCGCAAAACGATCGCTCCTGTCGGAGCCATCGGCCAAAGGCGCAGAAATATCCGGGATGACCCCTCTCCCACTTCGACAAGGCATGGACAAAATGATTGCAAGTTGTCTGCCACCAGCTATATTTCTATGTCAACATGAAATTTTTGGCGCGGGATTGCTGCGGCCCTTTTTCCGAGCGTCAAAGCGGGTAGCCGACAAGGAGCATGATGAACCTCAACCTGGAAGGAGTGCGGGTCCTCATAACCGGGGGCAGTCGCGGTATCGGCTTTGCAACGGCGAGCGCCTTTGCCCAAGCCGGCGCCCATGTTTCGATCTGCGCCCGCGATCCCGATCAGATCGAAGTCGCACGCAAGGCATTGGCCAAACACGGGGGCAAGGTTCATGCCGCCTGTTGCGACATGGCGGATGCCGATGCCATTCGTGCATACGTCCACGATGCGGCGGCTGCCCTGGGCGGCATCGACGTCCTGGTCAACAATGCCGGAGGCAAGGCGAGCGGCAATACGGACGACGATTGGATCCGCTCGATCGACATCGACCTGATGGCCACCGTGCGGACAATCGCCGCCGCGCGCCCCTATCTGGCGAAGAGCGATCGGGCCCGGATAATCAACATCTCATCCAGAACGGCGTTCCGGCCGTCTCCCGACACGCAGCCCTATGGCGCGCTGAAGGCGGCATTGCATCAGCTCACGCAATCCCAGGCCGCGGAGCTGGCTGCAGACGGCATCAACGTGAACTGCATTGCCCCCGGTTCCACCGATTTCCCGGGCAGTTGGTGGGATCAGTGCCGAACCGACAATCCGGAATTGTACAAGAAGACCATGGAGAGTTTTCCCTTCGGACGCATCGGCCGCGAGGATGACATTACAGGACCTATCCTGTTCCTCTCCAGTTCCCTCGCCGGATGGATTACCGGCCAGACGATCCTTGTCGATGGTGGGCAGACACTGAACGGCTGAACGCCGCATTTCC
>JAGREJ010000025.1:1203-4996 GCA_020446595.1 Novosphingobium sp.
CAGGTCCAGCTATCGCGTAGGATCGGTGGCTGAAGCAGGGCGGGATGCGTGTAAAGCTGCAATTCCCCGCTATCGATGCGAACGATTTGCCCGGTCACGTCCTCTGCCCGATCCGACAGGAGATATTCGACCACGGGCGCATTCGCCTCCGGCTGCTGCAATTTCGATTCCGGGTCGTCACCGCGATACTCGCTGTTCATCCTGGCCATGCGGGTATTGGCCGCCAAAGGCGACAGCGCGTTCACCCTGATGCCTTTTTCCTTGAGCTCAACCGCCCATGCATAGACCAGCGACGCCACCGCGCCCTTGGTTGCGCCGTAGATCCCCGTGGATTCCATACCAACATGCGCACCTGAAACGACGTTGACGATCGAGCCGCTGCCTTGCGGGATCATCGCCCGCGCAGCGTGTACGCCGCAATACATCGTGCCAAGCACATTCACATCGACAAGGGCTCGCGCGACCGCTGGATCGAAGTCCCACATCTTGTTGAGATGAAACAGGCCCGCGTTGTTGACCAGACCATCGATGCGGCCAAAATTTTCAATGCAACTGGAGATGAGACGACCGGATGCGTCCCAATCCGTAATGTCAGCCTGACATGCGACGGCCGTGTAACCCTCGTCGCGAATTTCCCGCACAGTCTGCTCCGCAGCCTCTGCATCGACATCGTTGACGATAACCGATGCCCCCAGTCGGGCCGTTCCCTTTGCACAGGCTGCGCCAATTCCCCCGCCCGAGCCCGTGATGACGATCGCTTTCCCTTCAAGCATTCAGAACTCTCCTCTACGGCCGTCTGCGGGCGCCGTGCTCCACTGTTTTCGACGGTCTCGCCATGAGTGCGTCGGCACCCGAGACCTTGCGCGTGCGGACCAAGGTCACTGGCCCGACTTCGGACGCGGATATTTTTTACTTCCCTACCATAAATTTCATGCTTAACAAGAAAAATGGTATGGCATGTCGCGTGACGCTGGCGGTCTGGCTGATCGGGATGCCTTGATAACTCGATTCTTGGGGGGAGACGGGAACCGTGGGCGTATTCACACCAAACGTAATCGGCCTGATTTTCGGGACGGTTGTCGGTCAACTTGTGGGCGTTGGCTTCCTGCCGGCATCAAAGGGTTTCACCGAGCCGCTGCCGACGATCTTCGTGCTTGCAAGCTTTTCGGCTGCCATGTTCTTCATGGCGCGGCTCATCCATGCCGGCGTCAATCTCGGCATGATGGTTCCGATCATGTCCGTCCTGGTGCCGATGGGCGCCCTTGCAGTGGGCGTGTTCGTCTATGGCGAAGCCATCTCGCTGCTCAAGTTCGGCATCGTGTTTGTTGCTGTCTGTCTGATCGGCGTTGCGAACCTCGTCTGAGTTCTGATGCATGCGCGCCGGTGCGGTGATCGGGAAGTGCGTCCCGAGAGCGAAGGGCGAAGGTTGATTGCGTGTCGTCGAACGCTGGCGGACCGCGCAGGCAAATTTGCCTTTTGCCGCCGCCTCCGGGTAGGGTGCGCGAGCCCAGTCGGCAGGAGAACGCGTGCCCAAAGTCAGTATCGAGCGGATCGAAGCGGACATCCTCGAAGTCGCGCGTTTCGGCCTGCAGGAAGCCGGGCGCGGCATTTACCGACAGGGATTCGGCAAGGCCGACATGGAAGCACGCAAATGGCTGGGCCGCAGGTTCGAAGAGCTTGGCATGGCGCACCGGATGGACGGCGCCGGCAATGTGATCGGTCGCTTCGGGCCGGACGACAGGCCCGCCATACTGATCGGCTCCCACCTCGATTCCGTGCCCGCGGGAGGCATATTCGACGGCGTGCTGGGGGTCGTTGCGGGGCTGGAAGTGGTTCGCACCTTCATTGACAACGGCATTGAGCCGGAATGTCCGATTGAGGTCGTCGGCACGAGCGAGGAGGAAGGACGCTTCGGCGGCATGCTCGGCGCCCAGGCGATGACCGGGCACGTCACGCGCGAATGGCTGGAGACGGCCAGCGACGAGCATGGCTATGCGCTGAAGGACGCCATGGCCGAGGCCGGACTCGATGCGCTCGACGCGCTCCACGCCTATCGCCGTCCGGAAGAAATCCGCGCGTTTCTGGAATTGCATATCGAACAGGGGCCAGTGCTGGAAGCGGAGCGCAAGACCATCGGCGTGGTCGAAGGCATCTCGGGCGTTTTCAAATGGAACTGTCGTCTGATCGGCAAGGCTGGTCATGCCGGGACCGCTCCCATGAACATGCGCTCCGACGCCTTCATGGGCATCGCCGACTTCGCGCACGAGATCCAGCGCATCATCGACGAGGAAGGCAGCGAAAAGAGCCGCATCACCATCGGCCATGTCGCCCTGAAGCCCGGCTTTCCGCACACCGTGCCGGGCGAGGCGGACTTCACGATCGTCGGTCGCGACCTCGACGAGGACATCATGCGGGGCCTCGCGAATGCCTGCCGCCGGGTGCTTTCCGCAATCGCGCGCAAGCATGGCCTCAAGTTCGAATACGAGGAGATGAGCTGGCTGAAGCCCGCCTTTTGCGACGAGGCTCTGGTCTCGCTGATCGAAGGCAAGGCCAAGGCGCTCGATTACAGCTACAAGGTCATGCCCTCGGGCGCGGGCCACGACGCGCAATTCTTCTGCGATCACACACGAGCGGCGATGATCTTCGTGCCCTCGGTGGGCGGCATCAGCCACGCGCCGGACGAATGGACGCAGTGGTCGGACATCGAACGCGGGACGCAACTGCTGTTCGATACGGTGCTGGAACTGGCCTGCGAGAAAGTGACCGCCTAGGGCACAAGTGTGTCGTTTGCAGGCGGCCGAATAAAGGAGCGGGAGCTCAGGATGGTTGTTCTTGTGGACGTAATGCTGTGGTTTGCCGTGATCGCGGTGGGGCTGATGGCCGGTGTCTACTTCACCTTCTCGAGCTTTGTGATGCGATCGCTCGACACGATCGAAAAACCGCTCGGCATGATCGCGATGCAGGAGATCAACCGAGTGATCCTCAGATCGGTTTTCCTGCCGATCTTCTTCGCCAGCAGCGCCGCTTGCGCATTGCTGGCAGTTGTCGCAATCGTAGGAGGTCCGTCGACCGGCTCAACAGCGATGCTCGCCGGCGGTGCAATCTATGTTGTCGGAATGTTTGTGGTGACGGTGGTCGCGAACGTACCGCTCAACAATGCCCTGGAGGCGACGGCCGCGAGGGGACCGGACGGCGAAGCGATGTGGCGGCGATACATGCAACGCTGGACGGTCTGGAACCATGTCCGCACATTGTCCTGCATGGCATCGCTGGCGCTGCTGGTCCTCGCTCTGGCCGAACGGATCTGAAATCTCGCCTGTCGGCTGCTGGGCGGTAACAGAAGCGAGAATCAGGTCAGCAAATCCTCCATCGCGTGCAGCGCAATCGCGTGGTTGAGGATAATGTCCTTGCGGGTGTTGGCCGCGTGATCGTCGCTCTTGCGGTATTCCTCGATCGAAGCAGTGAGCTTCGCCTCGTCGAAAATCCCGACCTCGGCCAGCCGTTCGGATGACAGCCACTTGTGAATCAGCTTGTCGATTTCGGCGGTCTTGGCCGCGTCGGTGTGCGCGGGCGGCGCCATGAAAGCGAATTTCTCGCGTTTGTAGAGCACTTCGGGCAGCACGTGCTTCATTGCCTCGCGCACGACCCATTTCTCGACGCCGTCGCGAATGCGGACATGCGGCGGGATGCGCAGCGCCAGTTCGGCGACGTGGTGATCGAGGAACGCGGGGCGGCTTTCGAGGCTGTTCGCCATGTCCACCCGGTCGCCGCCCCAGTTGAGGATCTGGCCTTC
>JAGREJ010000026.1:0-2687 GCA_020446595.1 Novosphingobium sp.
CTGCTCACCGGCGATGCCAAGGCAATTCCCGCCGTGCTCGCCGAAGCCCAGGCGGTGAGCATGGTGCGCGACCTGGTCAACACGCCAGCGGAACACATGGGACCGGCCGAACTGGAAGCCGAAGCCGAAAAGCTGGCCAAGGCGCATGGCGGCAAGCTTACCGTCACGCGGGGCGACATGCTCGAGCGCGAATATCCAATGGTCCATGCCGTCGGGCGCGCGGCATCGCGCGAACACGCGCCGCGCATGATCGAGCTGGAGTGGGGCGATCCGAAGCACCCGCGCATAGCTGTCGTCGGCAAGGGCGTGACCTTCGATTCTGGCGGCCTCGACCTCAAGCCAAGTTCGGGCATGGCGCTGATGAAGAAGGACATGGGCGGCGCGGCCCATGCCCTGGCCTTGGCGCGGCTCATCGTGGAAACCGGCCTCAAGGTTCGCCTGCATCTGCTCGTCCCGGCAGCGGAGAATGCAGTGTCGGGCAATTCCTTCCGCCCTGGCGACGTGCTCAAGTCGCGCAGCGGCACGAGCGTCGAGATCACCAACACCGATGCCGAGGGCCGTCTGCTGCTGGGCGATGCCCTGACCCGCGCGGGCGAGGAAACGCCCGAGCTCATTATCGATTTCGCGACCCTGACCGGCGCGGCGCGCTCGGCACTGGGGCCTGACCTGCCTGCCCTGTTTGCCTGCAAGGACGAAACCGCGCAGGCACTGCTCGACGCGGGGCTTGCCCACGACGACCCGTGCTGGCGACTGCCGCTGCACGATGCCTATCGCGAATGGCTCAAGTCCGACATTGCCGACGTGATGAACTCGCACGCCAATGCCTTTGCCGGGGCCTCAGTGGCGGCGCTGTTCCTCGACAGGTTCGTTCCCGAAGGCACCGACTGGGCGCATTTCGACACCTTCGCCTGGCGACCTGTCGCCAAGCCCGGACGTCCCAAGGGCGGCGAGGCGCTCGGCCTGCGCGCGGCCTGGCACATGCTGAAGCACAGATATGCGTAAGCTTGCGTTGACTCCATGGCCCGTATAAGCGCGCCGCTCTTCGGTTTTGGGGATCGTGAACCCGTGAAAACGACGGACGATTACCTGCGCGACAATGCTCCCGGTGGCGAACTTGCCATGACCGGGCCGAGCCCGCACGCCGATGGCGTGCAACTTCCCGTGCGCGGCGATCTGGCGCACATCCGGCTGGCGGGCGTGCATTTCGTGCCGCATTACGCCGTGCCGCTGACGCACCGCGCTGGGCCGCTTGGCGCAACCATCCGCAATGCCGCGAACGAGGATGCCGATGTGCTTGCCACACTGAAACCCGGCTCCCTGTTCGACGTGCTCGAAGTGGCGGGCAACTGGGCCTGGGGTGAAGTCCAGGGCGGTCATGACGCGGTCGGCTATGTCGAGATGAGCCAGTTGGTAAGGATCGAGCCGTGAGCAGCACCGTGTTCATCGACGGCGCGGCAGGCACGACCGGGCTCGAGATCGTCGAGCGGCTATCGGAGCGTCCCGAGTTCTCATTGCTCGTGCTCGACGAAGTCCAGCGCAAGGACGCGAATGCCCGGCGCGACGCCTATCACAGCGCCGACTTTGCGGTGCTGTGCCTGCCCGACGAAGCCGCGCGCGAGGCCGTGAAGCTGGCCGAGGGAAGCAAGGTGCGGATCGTCGATGCCTCGTCGGCGCACCGTGTTTCGTCCGGCTGGGTCTATGGATTTCCCGAAGTGATAGGACGCGAGCAGATCGCGCAGGCGCGACTGGTGAGCAACCCCGGATGCTATCCCACCGGCTTTCTGGCGCTGATGGCGCCGCTGGTCCGCTCCGGAATGTTGCCCGCCGACTGGCCATACACCTGCAACGCGGTGTCCGGCTATTCGGGCGGCGGCAAGGCGCTCATCGAACGTTTCGAACAGGGCGATGGCCGCAACGTGGCGTTCCGGGCCTATGGGCTGACGCTCGCTCACAAGCATGTACCGGAGATGCAGGTCCATGCCGGACTCGTCCATGCGCCGGTCTTTGCACCCGCGGTCGTGCCTGCCTATCGCGGCATGATCGTCGAAGTGCCGCTGCCCCTCGCGGCGATGCCGGATGCGGGCAGCGCCGCTGCAATGCTGGACGCGCTCACCAACACCTACCGTGACTGTCCGCTCATCGAGGTCAGCGCAACGGTGCCCGACGAACTGGTCCTGCACAGCAACTCCGAACCGCGCGACGGCATGACGCTTTATGTCGCCGCCGACGGTAACGGATCGCAGGCAAGACTCGTCGCCGTGCTCGACAATCTGTGCAAGGGCGCCAGCAGCGGCGCGGTGCAGAACCTCAACCTCATGGCCGGCCTCCCGGAGACAGCCGGCCTGCTGGTCTGAGCGAACCGGCGCGCGGCCAGACGGCTGGAGCGCGCCCATTTTTTGGGCATGCCTGCCGATTATTTAACCATGCCCGGCCCGGCAGCTTCGATCTCTCGAAGCCAATCGCGCGATCGCAGCCCGCGAATGGGCGATTCCGGTCTTTTCGCGACGAGAGACATCGCCTATCGACCCATTGTGCGTCTCTGGCACGATTCTTGATTCAACATTCAGGTGACGGGGCAAACGGTTCGCAGGGACACGGCCGACACCGAGATAAATACGCAAGGTGGGATAAGGCGTGAAAAAAATCGAAGCGATCATCAAGCCGTTCAAGCTCGACGAAGTGAAGGA
>JAGREJ010000026.1:2762-4110 GCA_020446595.1 Novosphingobium sp.
TCGCGGCGCCGAATATGTGGTCGATTTCCTCCCCAAGGTTAAGCTTGAGGTAGTCGTATCGGATTCTCTGGCCGAACGCGTGGTCGAAGCGATCACCGGGGCCGCGCAGACGGGCCGGATCGGCGACGGCAAGATATTCGTTGTTCCGATCGAGACGGCGGTGCGGATCCGCACCGGCGAGCGCGACGACGAGGCCGTGTAACACATTGCGGATCGGGCCGGGTCGTTCCGGTGGATCCTACGGAATTGGGCCTTTCAGGGGCCAGGCTCATTTCCGCAATCCGTCCCCCTAACGCCTCTTGCGCCTCGCAAGGGTCAAATTGGAGAACAATGAATGGCTAGTGCAAAGGACATCCTCAAGCGCATCAAGGATGAGGAAATCGAGTGGATCGACCTGCGTTTCACCGATCCCCGCGGCAAGTGGCAGCATCTCCAGATGTGCGCTGGCCCGCTGGGCGAGGACGAGTTCGAGGAAGGCCTGATGTTCGACGGTTCGTCGATCGAGGGCTGGAAGACGATCAACGAGTCGGACATGATCCTCAAGCCCGATCTCGACGCGGTCTATGCCGATCCGTTCTCGGCCACGCCGATGCTTGCGGTGTTCTGCGACATTGTCGAACCTTCCGATGGCCAGCTCTATGCCCGCGATCCGCGGTCGACCGCCAAGCGCGCCGAAGCCTTCGTCAAGACGTCCGGTGTGGGCGACACGGTCTATGTCGGCCCCGAGCCCGAATTCTTCATGTTCGACGACGTCAAGTTCTACAGCGGCTATGACGGCAACGGCTTCCGCATCGACGACATCGAACTGCCGACCAACACCAACAAGGACTACGAGGGCGGCAACATGGGCCACCGCCCGCGCGCCAAGGGCGGCTATTTCCCTGTCCCGCCGGTCGACAGCTCGATGGACATCCGTGCCGAGATGGTCTCGACCCTGATCGAACTCGGCCTGCCGATGGACAAGCACCACCACGAAGTCGCCGCCGGGCAGAGCGAACTCGGCCTCACCTTCGGCACCCTGACCGAAACCGCCGACCGCGTGCAGCTTTACAAGTATGTCGTGCAGCAGGTCGCCCATGCCTATGGCAAGGCGACCTTCATGCCCAAGCCGATCAAGGACGACAACGGATCGGGCATGCACTCGCACATGTCGATCTGGAAGGGCGACAAGCCGACCTTCGCGGGCAACGGCTATGCCGGACTTTCGGACACCTGCCTCTACTACATCGGCGGCGTCATCAAGCACGCGAAGGCGCTCAACGCCTTCACCAACCCGACGAC
The DNA here is from genome assembly GCA_020446595.1 of Novosphingobium sp. Classification (GTDB taxonomy): domain Bacteria; phylum Pseudomonadota; class Alphaproteobacteria; order Sphingomonadales; family Sphingomonadaceae; genus Novosphingobium. Next base: position 4,044 of record JAGREJ010000026.1, read on the forward strand.
CAACAGCTACAAGCGTCTGGTTCCCGGTTTCGAGGCTCCGGTGCTGCTCGCCTATTCGGCGCGCAAC
>JAGREJ010000245.1 GCA_020446595.1 Novosphingobium sp.
CACTTGCCGGGGATGATCGAGCAGGGCAGTGAGCAGGCGAAATTCCGCGGACGAGATGGGAACGACCGCGCCGTCGGGATCGGTCAGACGGCGCTTGAGCGGGTCGAGCCGCCATCCCTCGAACAGGTACTCCTCGTTTTCCTCCGTCGGGACAGAGGTGCGCCCGGCGCGGCGCAGCACACTGCGGATGCGCGCGACCAGCTCACGCGGCTCGAAGGGTTTGACGACATAGTCGTCCGCGCCGATTTCCAGACCGACGATGCGGTCGGTCGCCTCGCCCTTGGCGGTCAGCAGGATGACGGGAATGTCGCGCGTCTCGACCAGATGGCGGCACAACGAAAGGCCGTCCTCGCCAGGCATCATGATGTCGAGCAGGACAAGATCGGGAGTTTCGTCGCGCAGCAGCGTGCGCGCCTTGGCGGCGCTGTCCGCCTCCGACACGCCAAACCCCTGGCGCGAGAGATACTCGGCCAGGGGTTCGCGGAGCGTTGCCTCGTCATCGACGAGCAACAGGCGGGGCGGAATTTCCTCGTTCATTCAGATGTCGCCCCTCAAACGGTCAGCTAGCGTCGCCGCCCTGCTTCATCTCACGCCACTTGGCGCGCATCTGCTCGCGGGCGGCCTGACGTTCCTCGGCAGTGACCTTGCCATCGTTGTTGGCGTCGGTCTTGTCGAACCGGCTCATGGCCGCGGCGGTGAATTCGGCCTTGCTGATGCTGCCATCCTTGTTGGCATCGGCCATCTGCATCATCTTGCCACCGCGGTGGCCGCGCATGCCCATCTTGTGGCCCATGCCGCCCTTCATGCCATCCTTGTCGCCGCGCATTTCGCCGCGCTTGCCTTCGTGCTTGTGCGCCATGAACTCTTCGCGGCTGATCTGGCCGTTGCCATCGGCATCGATCGCGGCGAACATCTTCGTCCGGCGTTCCTTCATCCGCGCCTCGCGGTCGGCCGCATTGAGAACGCCGTCGCTATTGGCGTCCATCTTGGCGAACATCGCCGCGGCGCCGGTTTGAGCCTCGGCGCGGGTAACGATACCGTCGCCATTGGCATCGGCTTTCATGCCGCCGCCGTGATGAGCCGCAAGGGCGGCAGTGCCGCCGCCCACGAGTGCCAGGGCCGAGAGGCCGACGAGCAGGGTCTTGTTCATGACATCAATCTCCAGTTTGCTGGGGTAATCGGCGAAAGCCGCAGGACATGGGGGGAGGGGGAGGGGAAAACCTTGGTCCTGCGACTTTCTGATGCCCCGTATAGGAGCCGATTGTCGCGCAGTTATGCCGTGAACGATCGAATTTGTCGCCATTTGTCGCGCTCTTTCAACCCCGTTCATACAGGCGAAATCAGCGCGGGCGGTGCTGTGTGCCGAGCCCGGCGGTTATGAACAACACGGTAGAGGGGCCATTCGCATCCGCCGTATGCCAGACCCCGGCAGGATTGATTGCATATTCGCCTGCGGCAAGTTCGATCCGGTGCTCGCTGCCGTCCAGACCTTCCTGCACCAGCGTGATCGTGCCGGAAACGCATGCGACCACCTCGTCGCCTTCGGGGTGCATTTCCCAGCCCGCCCAGCTTTCGGTGAAGTCGTGCAGGGCAACGAGGCGGCCCTCCCTGCCATCCTTGCCGTTGCGTGTGCCATAGGCCTCGTACCAGGCCATTTCGCCAGTGAATTGCGGTTGCGGTGCGGCCTCCGCGCCAAGGCCGAGGTGGATAGGGAAATCCTTCAGTGATCGGACATCGCCGGGCATTGCCTATTCTTCTCCGGTAACGCGCGCGCACTGCGCTTCGAACCAGTCGCGCGCCTCGCCTTGCAATTGCGGACCGATCACGTCGAGCACGCGCGCGTGATAGCCATTCCACCAGTCGATCTCGGCGGGCGTCATAAGCGACCAGTCGACCAGCCGCCGCTCTATGGGCGCAAGCGTCAGCGTCTCGAAGCCGAGCCACTCGCCTTCCGCACCCTCTATGATGCGAGGCTCGACCAGCAGCAGGTTCTCGATGCGGATGCCGTAGCCGCCGGTCTTGTAATAGCCCGGCTCGTTGGAAAGGATCATGCCCGCGAGCAATTCCTGCTCGGTTCCGCCCGAGGCCTTGGCAATGCGCTGCGGTCCCTCATGAACCGAAAGGAAGCTGCCGACCCCGTGCCCGGTGCCGTGGGCGTAATCGACGCCGCCCTGCCAAAGGTGCTGGCGCGCGAGCACGTCGAGCTGGCTGCCCTTGGTACCCTTGGGAAACACCGCCGTGGCAAGCGCAATATGGCCCTTGAGGACGCGGGTGAAGCGGTCCCTGACTTCCTGTGGCGGTCCGTCGGCTCCGGCGATCCACACGGTGCGCGTCACATCGGTGGTCCCGTCGGGATACTGCCCGCCCGAATCGAGCAGGAACACGCTGCCCGGCTCCAGCGTGCGGTTGGTCTCATCGCTGACCCGGTAATGGACGATGGCTCCGTTCGGTCCACTGCCCGAGATCGTATCGAAGGAAAGGTCGCGCAGCGAACCGGTCGCCTCGCGGAATTGCTGCAAGCGGTCGGCCGCCTCCATTTCGCTCACGCTGCCACCAGGCGCCTCGACCGACAGCCAGTGCAGGAAGCGCGAGAGCGCCGCGCCGTCGCGCGCCTGCGCAGCACGATGGCCCGCCTGCTCGGCAGGGTTCTTGATCGCTTTCGGCAGGGCGCAGGGATCGGCCTTCTCGACAACCTGGGCGCCCGCATCGTCCAGCAGTTTGAACACGGCCGCGACACACGAATCGGGATCGGCCGCGACACGCTTGCCCGACAGCGCCTCCAAAGCCCCGGCAAATTGGTCTGCTGCTCGAAGGGTCACGGCGTTGCCGAGGTGCGCGCGAAGCTCGGGCGTGACCTTGCCCTGCTCGATGAACAGCTCGGCTTCGCCACTCGCATGGACAATCGCGTTGGCGAGCACCACCGGAGTGCGCTCGATGTCGCTGCCGCGCACATTGAACAGCCAGGCAAGTGAATCGAGCGCACAGATCACCGCCGCGTCGAGCTTTTCGGTCTCCAGCCATTGCGCCAGGTCCCCGCGCTTGTCGGCGCTGGACCGGCCCGCATGGCTCTCGTCGTGGACCAGCGCCCGAGCGGGCGATGGCTCTGGCCGGTCAGACCAGACGGCATCAACCGGATTGGCGCCGACCGCCACCAGTTCGCCGCCGCGTTTCTCGAGCGCCTCCTGCGCTGCCTTGACCCATCGCTTGCCATGCAGCCACGGATCGTAGCCGATCCTCGCACCTTCAGGCGCATGTTCACCCAGCCACTTTGCGACGCTGGTTTCCGGCACGCTTTCGTAAGTCCACAGCGCGCCATCGACCTGATCGCGCACTTGCAGGGTATAGCGACCATCGACAAACATCGCCGCTGCCGGGTCGCGCGCCGCATCGGTCAGCACGACCGCCGTGCCCGCCGATCCGCCGAACCCGGTCAGCCATGCAAGCCGCTGCGCGTAGGCGCCGACGTATTCGCTCATGTGCTCATCGGAGATCGGCACCACGAAGCCATCGAGCTCCTGCCGCGCGAGTTCCTTGCGCAAGGCGTCGAGGCGGGCCTCGTGGGTTTTCATCAGCATCGGTTCTGGGCTCCATCCGGACTTGCCGTCACACCTACCGGCACATAGGTATCATCGCCAGTCCGCGCCAGCAAAGCGCGGCCTTCGAGAAAGGGTTTTCGTGAAGACATTGCACATCGCGATTGCCGCCGTCCTGTTCGCGCTGCCTGTCGGCGCGCCGCTTCGAGCCGAGGAACAAACCGAATTGTCCAAGCAAGCACCCAGCGCGCCGCCTGTCGCCGAAAAGCGCGAACACAGCTTCACCCACCACGGCGTAACCCTGTCCGATCCCTACAACTGGCTGCGCGACCAGTCCTATCCGACAGTCGACGACAAGCAGGTGCTCGACCATCTCAAGGCGGAGAACGCCTGGTTCCAGGCGCGCATGGCTCCTCACAAGGACACGGTCGAAACGCTGTTCAGGGAAATGCGCGGGCGCATCAAGGAAGCTGACAAGTCGACGCCGCAAAAGGATGGCCAGTGGCTCTACTGGGTCGAATACGAGGAAGGGGCAGAATACAAGAAGTGGTGGCGCAAACCGGTTGCAGGCGGCCCCGACGAACTGATTCTCGACGAGACTGTGCTCGCCAAGGGCAAGAAGTATTTCCGGCTCGGCGCGCTGTCGATCAGCCAGAACGGGCAGATGCTTGCCTATTCGACCGACACCAACGGTTCCGAACGCTACACCGTCAAGATCAAGAACCTGAAGACCGGCAAGCTGCGGCGCGATACGATCCCCGGCACCCTTTCGTCGCTGGTCTGGGTCGCGGGCGACAAGGGCCTTGTCTATTCGCTCGCCAACGAGAACTGGCGAACAGACAATGCGCGGCTGCACTGGTTGGGCAAACCCGTTTCGAGCGATGTCGAACTGTATCGCGAACCCGACGAAGGCTTCGGCGTCGGCGCCTCGCTATCTTCCAACGAGAAGTGGCTCATTATCGGCACCGGCGATCATGAGACGAGCGAGGTACGCATGGTGCCCGCCGACGATCCGCTCGCCAAGCCGCTGCTGGTGCGAGAGCGCCAGAAGGGGCTGGAATATGCTGTCGATGAGCGCGATGGCACGCTCTACGTCTACACCAACGACACCCACGAGAACTTCCGGCTGGCGACCGCGCCCATGTCCAGCCCGTCAGAGTGGACCACCCTGATCGAGGGTTCGGACCAGTTCTACATGACCGGCTTTTCGCTGTTTCGCGATTTCTACGTGATCGAGGGGCGGCGCAACGGCCTTCATCAGATCGAGCTACGCTATTACGACGATCCGGCGCGGATCGAGCCGATCAAGTTTCCCGAGGCAAGTTATGTCGCGGGTCTTTCCGACAATCCCGAATGGGCGGTGAGCAAGCTGCGCCTGTCATACGAATCGATGGTCAGCCCGGCAACGACCTATGACTACGACGTTGCGGCGCGCACCCTCGAAGTGCTCAAGGTGCAGGAAATCCCTTCGGGTTACGATGCCTCGCAATACGTCACCGAACGGCTTGAGATCGAGGCGCGCGACGGAACGAAGGTCCCGGTCAGCATTGTCATGCGCAAGGATCGCGATGCGATCAACAAGGGGCCGGGCGGCCCGCTCCACCTGTATGGCTACGGGGCCTACGGCATGGCCATGGATCCGGGCTTTTCGACCGTCCGTCTCAGCCTGGTCGATCGCGGGTTTGCCTATGCCATCGCCCATATCCGCGGCGGAGACGATCTCGGCCGCGCCTGGTACAAGGCAGGCAAGCTCAAACAGCGGACCAACACCTTCAACGATTTCGTCGATGTCGCTAAGGGCCTTTCCGCGCTCGGATATACCGAGGCCGGAAAGGTCAGCATTTCGGGCGGATCGGCGGGCGGCGAACTGATGGGCGCGGTAATCAATTCCGATCCCGGCCTGTTCGGCGCGGTGGTCGCGCAGGTGCCTTTCGTCGATGTGCTCAACACCATGCTCGATGCCTCCTTGCCGCTGACGCCGGGGGAATGGCCCGAATGGGGCAATCCGATCGAGGACAAGGAGGCCTTCGAGCTGATCCGCTCCTACAGCCCCTATGACAACGTCAAGGCTCAGGCCTATCCGCCGATGCTGGTGACCGCCGGACTGAACGATCCGCGCGTGACCTACTGGGAACCGGCCAAGTGGGTGGCGAAGCTGCGCGAGCTCAAGACCGATGACAACGAACTGCTCCTCAAGACCAACATGGGCGCGGGGCACGGCGGCAAGTCGGGCCGGTTCGAGGGCCTGCGCGAGGACGCCGAGGAATATGCCTTCATTCTGTGGCAGATGGGGAATTGATGTCAGGCGATCCGGTGCCAGACAGTGCGGGCTTCGCGCTCACCTTCACCGCGCGGAGCGAGCACATCGACGAACTGGGCCACGTCAACAATGCAGTCTGGGTGCAATGGATGGAGGAAGTCGCCACCGCGCACTGGCGCGCCGTAGCACCTGCAGAACATGTCGAAGCCTACGTCTGGGTCGTGAGCCGGCACGAGATCGACTATCGCGGTAATATCGGCCTTGGCGAAAGCGCAACGGCGACCACCTCGATCCCCGAAGGGCCGCGCGGTGCGCGCTTCGACCGGCTGGTCGAGTTCCGCGATACGGGTGGCAAGCTGTTGGTAACGGCCAGATCGACATGGGTCATGATTGACCGCGAAAGCGGCAGGATCATGCGGGTACCGAGCGAGGTTGCCGCTCCGTTCCTGAAAGGCTCGTAGGATCAGACTGCCAGAGCGGATTCGTCCGCGGTTGCTTCGAGCACCATGGCATTGCTGTCGAAACGCATGATCCGCTCGCTCATCGTGCGATTGCGACCGGCGCGCTTGGCTTCGTAAAGCAGGCGGTCGCAATGGGTGTAAAGCGTCGCGAAATCCGAACTGGCGCTCGAATTGCGCGGCTGGCTGACTAGCCCCATGCTTGCGGTCACCGGGAAGCCCAGCCCCGGCACCTGCGCTGCGACCCGTGTTGTAATGGCGCGACGGCGGTGTTCGGCGCGTATGACGGCATTGCTGCCTCGCAGCAGCAGCAGGAATTCCTCGCCGCCCATGCGCACGGCCAGAGTGTTCTCATCGGTCATGAGCGCCTCGGCGGCACTGCGCAGGACTTCATCGCCCACGGCATGGCCGCTGCTGTCATTGATCCGCTTGAAGTGATCGAGGTCGACCAGTGCCATTGTGTCGAAGCCAGCCGCGAACAGGCGGTCGAAACGCTGGCCGATGCCGCGACGGTTCAGCAGGCCGGTCAATTCGTCGCGCTCAACCTCGCGCTCGAGCACGCGCGATTCGGCCAGTGCACGGTCGCGCTGCCGCTTGATCGTCATGAAGCGATCGGCAACGCCAAGCGAGGTCACGGCGACTTCAAAAGCGATAGCCAGGTGCTGGGCGACCATCATGTCCATTGGCGACCCGAAAGCGCCAAGGTTCGACGTGGCCCGCACGACGCCCAGGCTCATGATCGGTGTCCAGGCGAATATCTGGAAGCGGATCGCCCGGCTCCCGCGCCTCAGGGCGGTCGCCATCATCAGGGCGAACAAGCCGAGCACCGGGAAGAACATCGTCACGAAGACAGGGGTGGTCCACGGGCGAAGCGGTCCGTCCGCAAACAGGAAGAACAGGACGCCGACGATAATCAGCGCCGACAGCACATGGACGAGGCGCCTGTGCCACGGGTCGAGCTTGCCTTCTTCCACGAGGGTGACGATGAAGTTCCCCGCGGCCACGATTCCCAGGGTCCAGCTGACCACCGAGAGAGCGCCAGCTTCCTTTACCGACAGATCGACAAACCGGTTGATGAGGCCGCTCGAGACGAAGATGTGGGTGATGAGGCACGCCACGACCGC
>JAGREJ010000246.1:0-3843 GCA_020446595.1 Novosphingobium sp.
AGCAGGATCGGGATCGGCTTCATCTTGCCGGTCTGGATCAGGCACAGCACCTCGAACAGCTCGTCGAACGTGCCGTATCCACCGGGGAACACGGCCAGGGCGCGGGCACGCAACAGGAAGTGCATTTTCCTCAGCGCAAAGTAATGAAACTGGAAGGACAGGCGCGGCGTGACGAAACCGTTCGGGTTCTGCTCGTGCGGCAGCACGATGTTGAGGCCGATCGATTCCGCGCCGACATCGGCGGCGCCCCGGTTGGCCGCTTCCATGATCGAAGGCCCGCCGCCCGAGCAGACCACGAACTGGCGCATGCCGTCCTCGACCACGGCGCAGGAGCTGGCGGTTCGGGCAAGTTCGCGCGCGACATCGTAATACCGCGACTTCGCGACCAGCCGCTCGGCCACGGCCTTGCGCTCGGGTGTATCCGCCTTGGCGAGCAGTTGCTCGCATTCCTCGGGAGGCGGGATGCGCGCGGAGCCGTAGATTACCAGAGTCGAGCCGATACTCGCTTCCTCCAGCAGCATTTCCGGCTTGAGCAGTTCGAGCTGGAAGCGGACTGGGCGAAGTTCGTCGCGCAGCAAGAAATCGGTATCGCGGAACGCAAGGCGGTAGGCCGGGTGCGACGTTTGCGGCGTATCGCTCGGGTGGGCATCGTCGAACGAGGCTTCCTGCTCGGCCTTGTAGAACCGGCGCTCGGTGAGTTTCTCTTCTTCGGTCATGGTCGGGCCTCTTGGCGGTTCTTTTCAATCGCGACAAGGCGACATTCGGTGTTTTGGCGGCCGCATCGCTTTTGCGAAAAAACCGGTTCCCACTTTTTCGCGCGATGCTCTAGGCTTGTTGCATGACGGACAGAAGATCGGTGCTAGGCGGCCTTGGCGCTTCGGCGATGCTGAACGCGGTGCCGAAGCAGGTCGGAGGTTCGCCGCCACTGGCAAGGGGTATGCGGCTGCGTCCCGGCGACACCGTCGGCCTGGTCTGTCCGGCGGGCTTCGTCGGCGATCGTTTCGGAGTCGAACAGGTGTCGGCAACGGTGCGCGCGATGGGGCTGGTGCCGAAGCCGGGCAAGTATCTGCTGTCGCGCGAAGGCTACCTTGCCGGGACGGACGAACAGCGCGCTGACGATCTCCACGCCATGTTCGCTGACGATACCGTGCGTGCGGTGTTTGCGGTGCGCGGCGGCTGGGGTTGCCAGCGGGTGTTGCCGCATCTCGACTTCGACCTGATCCGCGCCAATCCCAAGCTCCTGCTGGGATCGAGCGACATTACCGCGCTCCTGCTGGCGAACTGGGGCAAGGCGGGGCTTTACGGGATTCACGGGCCCAACGCCGCCCATTCGTGGCCTCCGGGCGTCTGGGCCGATTTTCGCGCGCTTGCTTTCGAAGGCGCGAAGCCTGTCCATGCCGTGCCGGACTGGAAGGGACCGGGCCTTGCCCCGCGCGGGGATCGGGTGACGACCTTCGGTGGCGGCAAGGCGACCGGGCGGCTGCTCGGTGGCAACCTTTCGGTGCTCTCAGCCATGGTGGGCACGCCGTTCTTCCCCGACATGACCGGCGCGATCCTGTTTCTGGAGGACACCAACGAAGCCGAATACCGCATCGACCGGATGCTGACGCAACTGGCGCAGGCGGGCGTCCTGAAGTCGGTGGCGGGCGTGGTGTTCGGCCAGTGCACCAATTGCACTAACCCCGGCGAGCCCTATTCCAATTTCACGGTCTATGAAGTGATGGACCACCATTTCAGGCCGCTTGGCGTTCCCGCCTTTTCCGGCCTGCGTTTCGGCCACATATCCGACACGATCTGCCTGCCGGTTGGAGCCGAAGTGCGCATCGATGCCGACAAGGGCACGCTGGAAGTGCTGGAAGCGGTTGTCGCCTAGTCGGTCGGCGAATGCTGGCAGAGTGCGTGGTTCCTTCGACTCCGACGCCGACAAACTCAATCGAATTCCTTCACTGCGAGGGGCGCCTCGCCACGGGTCCAGATGCTGAGACCCGGAATCTGACCGGTTTGCGCGTATCCCTTGCCTGTAAGGAACGGCGCACAGTTGCCCTTGTTATCCTCGATGAGGATGACGGGACTATCCCTTTCAATAGTCGCGCTTGCCCCTTTGAGCGCATGAAGCTCGTATCCTTCAACGTCGAGTTGAATCACCGATACGTTTTCCGGCGATATGCTGTCGATCGAGACGATAGTGGTGATTTGGCCGCTGTCGCTGACCGACGAGGCCCCTCCGCTGTGTATCTCCTCGCCGGTATCCATCCTGACCGTGCCTTGGCCTTCGCCAAGCGCAGCGTGGAATAGCACGACATTTTCCAGCTCGTTTTCGATGACGCAGAGCCGTGCCAGCACATAGTTTTCCAGCACCGGTTCGAATGCGTAGATTCGTGCGTTCGTCCTGGCGAACGAAGGCAGCATGTCGCCGAAAAACGTGCCGGCATGGACCATGTTCCCGCCGAGTTCCCGCAAGATGGCTGGAATCAGGCGATGCGTTTTCGGTTCATAGAAACGACCGGCGAGCAAATCCCTGCATGCTGGCCGGTGCAAAGCGTAACCGGGAAGAAAGAAAGTTGAACCTTCGAAAAATGTCTTGCGTAATTTGATCTTGAATTCGTGATTGCTGTACGGAACGAAGTTATTCGTTTGCTTCCCGCGTACAATATCAAGCAGGATCGGTGGCAGCAGGCTTTTGGCCAGGGTTCGATAGTTCATGAGTTCAACTCGAATCTCTCGAAATGACAGCGCGGCGGATGCCGGGACGCTACCCGAATTGTCGAGGCTGACAAGCGAATTGTCGCTGCGCTGCAGCAAATATCAGAGTGGTCGCCTGGCAGTAGATCCCTCACGCTTCTTCGCCACATATTGCTGCGCGCGGAAACGCAGGTAATGGCGGATCGCCTCCAGCGAGGCATCGTCGATCCGGTCGAACCGGGGCATCCCGGCAGGGACTAGCGCGCCCTCTTTCACGACTGTGCGGAAAGCTGCCGCATCGAGGATGATCGGGGACGTCCGCAGGTTCGGTCCCGAACCGGCGGCGAGTGCCTGCATACCGTGGCAGGTCATGCATTGTCCAAAGGCGCGGCCGCCCGCTTCGAGCAGCTTGGGATCGGGAACGAAGCCCGGATCGGCAAGAGGTGCGCGGGTTAGCGCGGGGTCTCGTGGCGGCAGGCTCGCCTTGCCGGTCAGCGCGAAGGTCAGCACCCGGCGCGGCAGGTAATAGTCGGTTTCCAGCTTTGCATTCTCGGGCGAGAACAGCCCGCCGCCGCCCGCGCCATTGCCGGTCAGCACGGTGACATATTGCGTACCGCCTAGCCGGTAGCTGATCGGAGGAGCGACGACCGGCGCGCCTGCAGCAAAGCGCCACAGTTCCTTTCCGCTTGTCGCATCGTAGGCGACGAGGAACCCGTCGAGCCGCCCCTGAAACACAAGCCCGCCCGCAGTCGAAAGGACGCCGCCCGGCCAGTTGCCGGGAAGCGCCACGCGCCATCGCTCTTTCTGCGCGATGGGATCCCATGCCTTGAGGAACCCGCGCCTTGCACCGGGCAAGTCGGGATCGGGGTCCATCATGACACCTGAGCCAAGCGCAGGCGGAAGGTTGGCGAGATCGAGGCCGTCGTCGCCGATCCTTGATGCGCCTTCGATAACGGGAATGTAGAGCAATCCCGTGTCCGGGCTGAAGCTCTGCGGCAGCCATGAATGCGCACCGCGCACGCCGGGCCAGAGCTCGAACTGTCCGGGCTTGCCGTGATAGCGCAGGCCCGGGTTCTCGACTGGGCGGCCGCTCTTCATGTCGATCCGCTCGGCCCATGTCACCTTGTCGGCATATTGGCCGGTCGAGAGCAGTTCGCCGGT
>JAGREJ010000246.1:3975-9578 GCA_020446595.1 Novosphingobium sp.
CGTATTCGCCGGTATCTTCCTTCACCGCGACGATAGAGGAAAGGAACAGGTTGTCGCCGCCTTCCGGGCTGCGCACCGTCTGGTTGTAGGGAAAGCCGTTGCCGACGCCGATGTAGATCAGACCCAGTTCGGGATCGTGGGACAGCGCATTCCAGACAGTGCCGCCGCCGCCCCGGCGCGAGCCGTCCGGGTTCGTCCAGCCGCCCGGCCAGGAGCGTTGCATCAGTTCAGCGGCCTTGTCTCCGCCCGCGCTCGGCTCGTCGCCGGGCACGGTATGGAAGCGCCACAGGCGCTTGCCGCTGGCCGCGTCATAGGCGGTCACGTAACCGCGCAGCGGCGTGTAGTCCGCGCCGCCGTGGCCGATCAGCACCTTGCCTCCGAAGGCACGCACGGGGCCGTCGGTGTAGCGCATGTCACCGGCGGGATAGTCTCGCTGCTCCCACAATTTTGTTCCGTCCGAAGCGGTTAGCGCGATCAGCCGCCCATCGTGGGTGCCGAGAAAGACACGGCCCTGCTCGTAGGCCAGACCCTTCGGTCCCCAGCCCAGCTGCAATTGCACACCCTTCGATGCTTCGCGTGCCAGGCTGTCGTGGTCCCACAGGGGCTTGCCGGTCGCTGCGTCGAAAGCGCGGACATGACCATGCCCGGTCGTGATGAACACCTTGCCCTCGGCCATGACCGGGCCGGTGGCGCTGTTGCCCTGCGGCAGGTCGGCAAACCATGCCAGTTTCAGGCCGGAGACGTTGCCGACATCGATTTCATCGAGCGGGCTGTAATGCAGTTCCGCGCCGTCGTTGCCGAAGCCATGCCACTCATCGGCGGCGTTATCGCGCGTCGAAACGCGGTCGCAAGCGCCCAGCAACAGCACTGCAAGGAGGATAAGGAGCGGTCTCAAAGCCATCGCCTAGCTTCGGGGCAGGGCGAAGGCGGTGATTGCTCCGTTCTGCTGGCCATTGACCGGTGCGGCGTCGGAAGCGACGACGACATATTGTCGGCCGTCCTTGCCCATGAAAGTCATCGGCCGGGTCGCCGAGTTGCCAGGCAGGTCGACCTCAAACAGCACTTCGCCGGTCTCGCTGTTCCAGGCGCGGAAGGCATGGTCCTGCGACCCACCAGCGAACACGAGCCCGCCAGCCGTCGCCATGGTGCCGCCGAACGGCGGCGTGCCGATAGTGAAGGGCAGGCGTGAGGGCATGCGCATCGGGCCGAGGTCGCGCGCCGAGCCGATCGGGCGACGCCACACCATCTTGCCGGTCGAAAGGTCGATGGCGTTTATCATTCCGAACGGCGGCTGCTGGCAGGGGATGCCGAGCGGCGAGACGAACGGGGAAATGCTCGCCGCATAGGGTGTGCCTTCCTGCGCCACCGCGCCGCCGGCATTGGCGGTCGAGCTGGCCTTGAGGCCCTTTGCCTGCGGATCGTCGCGTTCCATCAAACGGATATAGTTCACCAGCTGCATCGACAGCGTGAAGCCGAGCTGCCGCCCGGTATCGACCGAAAAGCTGCTCCAGTTGGTGCCGCCCGCATAGCCGGGATCGGCTATGCTCGGCGTCAGGCCCGGCGGCGTGAAATAGCCGTCGTACCGCGCCTTCCTGAACTGCACGCGGCACCATAGCTGATCGAGTGCGCTGATCCCCCACATCTCGCTTTCGACGAGCAGCGGACGGTCGAGCCGCGCGAACTGGGACGACCATGGCTGAGTCGGGGCCATGCGCTCGACGCCGCCATTCTGCGGAGCGGGGCGTTCCTCGATCGGGAAAAGCGGCTTGCCGTCGCGCCGGTCGAACACGAAGGTCTGGCCACGCTTGGTCGGCTGGAGCAGGGCGGGCACCACCTCTCCGTTCTTGCCATGCCAGTCGAACAGCACTGGCTGCGAGGCGATGTCGTAATCCCACACGTCGAGGTGCACGGTCTGGAAATACCACTTGAGCTCACCCGTATCGGCATCGAGCGCGACCACCGAGCTTGCATACTTGTTGCTGCCTTCGGAGCGGTGGCCATAATAATAGTCCGGCGTGGCATTGCCGATCGGGGCATAGACCATGCCGAGATCTTCGTCGGCGCTGAGCGGCCCCCAGGCATTGGGCGTGCCCTGCGCGTAGTTTTCGCCTTCCGCCGGTTCGTCGTGCTTGTCGGGATTGTCGACATCCCAGGCCCAGGCAAGCTTGCCGGTTACGGCATCGTAGGCGCGGATGACGCCGGAAGGCTCACCTGCGTGCTGGCCATCGGCAACCGCTGCGCCCAGCACGATCTTGCCGCGCACAAGGGTCGGTGCGGAGGTCTGCCGGATGAAGCCGGGATTGCGTTGGACGATGCCGCGCTTGAGATCGACGATCCCGTTGTCCCCGAATTGCTCGCACGGCTTGCCGTTGAGCGCATCGAGCGCGATCAGGCGGGCATCGCTCGCCGCAACGAAAATTCGCGTGGCGCACTGGCCCTCGGCCTGCGGCACTTCGTAATAGCCGACGCCGCGGCACTTGGTCAGGAAGTGGCCGGACAGATCGGACTTCGCGTCGTATTTCCACGCTGTCTTGCCGGTTTCCGGGATCGTGGCGATCACATCGCTGGCAGGCGTGCAATTGTAGAGCAGGTCGCCTGCCTTGAGGGCGACAGTCTGCACCTGCGCCATAGGCTTGGGCGGGAAAGGACCGAGCGGGATCGACCAGACCTTCTCCAGCTTGCCGACATTGCCGCGGTCGATCTGCTTGAGCTGCGAGAAGTGGCGGCCCTGATTGCTGCCGCCGAAATGCGGCCAGTCGCCCTGGGGATCGGCGGTTGCCGCGACCAGTGCGCGTTCAGAGGCCGCGGGTGCTTCGTAGCCTGACCTTGCGGCCACTGTAACGGCGAGGATCGCAGCGAGGCCAAGCGTCGCAACGCTGGCGAGACGCGGCATGCGCGGTCCCTTGACGAGCGCGTGGATCACAAACGGCAGGCCGAGCACCAAAGGCGAGAGCAGGCGCGGCATCAGCGCCCAGCCATCGAGCCCGGCTTCGGCGAAAGACCACACGACGGTCACCGCCAGCATCGCCATGAAGATCCAGAAGCCGGTGCGCCATTTGCCCAGTAAGATCGCGATGCCCGAAGCCAGCGCGGCGAGGCCGGCGGGCAGGTAATAGAACGAGCCGCCAAGGCCGATCAGCTGACCGCCCCACCATGCCATGACCGCGCCGATTACCAGGAGGATCAGGCCGAACACCACGGCGGCCACCCGGCCAAACGACATTCCGGATTTCATCGGCCCATCCCCCCTCAAACATCCCGTTGGCCCTTTGGGCCTAATCCCGCACCGGTTGTTGCAGCAAGTGCCGGGGCAGGGCAAGGGGATTGCAAAGGCAACGGCAGGGAGCATCGGGCCAGACGATGAGCAGCGAATTTTCGGACTGGATCGGTCGCAGCGAGGAAGTGACCGACATCATCGAGCCCGCACGCAGCAATGCCCTGCGTGCGGCGCTGGGCGATCCCGTTTTCCGAGTGGCGGGCGATGACATGCCCTTGCTGCACCACTGGCTCTATTTCTGGAACGTGCAGCCACCTTCGGGGCTGGGCGAGGACGGGCACCCGGCCAAGGGCGGTTTCCTGCCGCCAGTGCCCTTGCCGCGCCGGATGTGGGCGGGCGGGCGCGTGGAATTCGTCGCGCCGATGCGGCTGGGCGAGCGCGTGACGAAGGTTTCGAAGATTCTCGATGTGCAGGAAAAGACCGGCAAGACGGGGCGGCTGGTGTTCGTCACCGTCGAGCACCGGCTGACTGGTGAGGACGGACTGGCCGTGATCGAGGAGCAGGATCTGGTCTATCGCGAACCGGCCGCGCCGGGATCGATCAGTGCGCCTTCAGGCCAAGGCCCTGCGCCGGAAGCGCCATGGTGCGAGACGGTGAATCCCGACACGGTGCTGCTGTTCCGCTATTCGGCGCTGACCATGAATGGCCATCGCATCCATTATGACCTGCCCTATGCCCGCGATGAGGAAGCCTATCCCACGCTGGTCGTCCACGGACCGCTACAGGCCAGCCTGCTGATCGATCTTGCCGCCCGCAGGCTGGACAAGCCTATCGCGAAGTTTTCGTTCCGGGGTCAGCAGCCGGCCTTTGCAGGCGCGCCGCTGTTCGTGTGCGGCGAGATGAGCGATGACGGTGCAAGCGTGTGGACCGAGCAGGACGGCAAGAAGAACATGACGGCGAGCGTGACCGTCGGCTGATTTTTCGGAGAATCCCGTTCGTGTCGAGCGCAGTCGAGACACGCAGGCACAGCGAGGACGCCTCTCGACTTTGCTCGAGGCGAACGGCTCAGGCCAATGCCGACCGTCTCAGCCCACCATATAGCCGCCCGCATCGCAATTGATCGACTGGCCGGTGATCGTGCGGCTCTCGTCGCTGGCAAGGAACAGTGCGAGATTGGCAATGTCGATGGGTTGCGAGATCGTGCGCAGCGGGACGCTCGACAGTGCCTTTTCGCGCCACTGCTCGAAGGTGATGCCCTGCTCGCTCGCCATGCGCTTGCCCCAGTTGACCCACAGCTCGGTCTCGATGCCGCCAGGCACGAGGCAATTGCAGCGAATCCCGTGCGGGCCGACTTCGAGCGCGATGGTCTTGGTCAGCGCGCGCAGCGCCGCCTTGGCCGAGGTATAATGCGTCTTGCGCGGAATCCCGGTCCACCCGGCGGTCGAGGAGAAATTGACGATCGAGCCCTGCTTGCGTTCGAGCATCGAGGCGTTCAGCACCTCGCGGCTGCATAGCATGGCTGCCGTGAGATCGATGGCGAGGGTGGCGTTGAAATTCTCCAGCGTCTGTTCCCAGACCCATTTGTCGGTTCCGGGAGCGGCGGCATTGTTGAGCAGAATGTCGATCTGGCCGAATTCTTCCATGGCACGCGCGACCATGGCCTTCACGTCGTCCTCGCTGGTGACGTCGCAGCGCATGGCAATCGCGTCCGGGCCGATTTCGCGCGCCGCCTCCTCGACAAGCTCGACCCGGCGGGCGGACATCAGAACTTTCGCGCCCTGTTCGACGAACAGTTTCGCCATGACCGGTCCGCAGCCGGTGCTCGCTCCGGTGATGACCGCGACCTTGCCCGCGAGCCGTCCCATCAGCTGACTTGCGCGGGGAGCACGTCTTCCGGCTTGTGCATCCGCGTCACCGATGAGGAATAGTCCGGCCCGCGCCGCAGGAAATTGCCGCCATCGACCGAGATCATCTGCCCGGTGATCCAGCGCGATTCCTCGGACAGCAGGAAGCGCGCGGCCAGGGCGATGTCTTCCGGCTGGCCGAGGCCATGCATCGGCGTCTGGCTGATGTAGCTCGCCACAACCTCGCCCTCGCGCGGCAGGCCTTCCATTACCTCGGTCTCGATGAAGCCGGGACGGATCGCGTTGAAGCGCACCTTGGCCCGACCGTATTCGTCGGCGGCATTGCGCATCATTTCCTCAAGCCCCGCCTTGCCGACCGTGTAGGCGCCGAAGAACGGATGCGTGACATGTCCGGCAATCGAGGACATGCCGACAAATGAGCCGCCGCCCGCGTCTGCCATGTGCTTCACCGTATGCTTCACGCACAGCATGGTCGACAGCACGTTCAGATGCAGCACGCGCACGAAGTTCTCGGTGTCCTG
>JAGREJ010000246.1:9776-10490 GCA_020446595.1 Novosphingobium sp.
ACCCTGGCGCCTTCGCTGGCCGCCAGCACTGCGCAGGCCGCGCCGATCCCGGTGCCGCCGCCAGTGACCACCACCGAGCGGCCTTCGAGCGAGTTTCCTGTCATCCCGGCCATTGCCTATTCGCCCCGAAGTGCGGACAGATTGACCGTTCCGGTCACCATCGAGGCGCGGAAGCCGTTGTCGATATCGACGTTCTGGCCACTGACGAACGTCGCCGCCTCGCTGCCGAGGTAGGCGAGCAGCGAAGCGACCTCGCGGCCCGTCACCATGCGTCCGCCCGCGTGCTGGATCGAGAAGTTCATCGCATCGTCGCCCATGGTCTCGAAGAAGTCCTTGACCAGCGGCGTGTCGATCGGCGCGGGGCAGACAGAGTTGATGCGAATGCCAAGGGCTTGCAGGCGCGCGGCTTCGCGCATGGTCCAAACCTGCATTGACTCCTTGGAGAAGGAATAGGTCTGGGTGCCGAGATCGCGGCCTTCGAACCATTTCGCCTTGGCGTCCCAGCCTTCGATCGCCAGCAGTTCGAGGTGTTCGGCGGCGCGCTGTTGCCACGACATGCCCGCGATGGATGCTGTGGTGACGACCGCCCCGCCCTTCTCGATCTTCGGCAGCAGCGCGTCGGTCAGGTGGATCGGCGCGAGAATGTTGACCGCGATCACGATCTCGCGCTGGCTGGTGTCGGCAACGCCTGCATTGTTGAACAGCGCGAAGACC